>DHQH01000029.1:8628-8922 GCA_002410125.1 Alphaproteobacteria bacterium UBA5343 | reverse complement strand
AAAAGCTTTTTACGCTCATTAGTGCCCAGATAGAAATTACTAAGAACGCTACTAATAAGGAATATTCAATGAATGGCTTTACAAGAACGTCAATTTGGAGTAACATAAGTTAAATGTATACCTGTAAATAAAAAAAGCCCTGCCCCGATTAGGAGACAGAGCCAAAACATAGTTATGAAAAAGAAAAATTGATTTAAGATTCTTTGTCCTTTTTAAGCTGCTCCTCTAATTCGTCAATAGCAGCCAATATAAAAGGCTTAATTACTTCGTCTTTGTATTTACTATCAATAATGG
>DHQH01000029.1:0-8397 GCA_002410125.1 Alphaproteobacteria bacterium UBA5343 | reverse complement strand
TTTAAGCTGATCTGCTGACATCTCAATTACCTTATCTTCACGTTTATCCCATACCTCTTTGAGTTGCTTTTCATTCTCCTTATCATCATCAGTAAGTACATTAACTACATCTACAAAAGGTTCTAGCAAATAGGTTACTTTTGCTTTCAATCCTTCGTCTTTAATTTTAGATATTACTTTAGTCTGTAAAACAGACACTACAACATCTAAAGCTAATTTCTTAAAAAAACCTATACTAATCATTATTAAACGTTTAAAAAGATTGGATTCAATTTATTTTTTTATACTCTATATAATCGAACTTAATAGTATCTACTTCTATATTGTTATAACGAACAAATATAGACTTTGTTAGGGTATTAACACTGTCTTTTAATAATATTTGTTCTTTATGCAGTTGAACATCCATACTGTGTAGTATAGTATCACCTTCGATTATCTGGTAGTTTTTAATCTGTGTTACCTCGTAATCTTGGCTTTTGAAGAAGTCATAACTAGCACTCGGATGTATAGCGCCTAAATTAATGGCTATTAACATCTTGAATATTATTTCATTTACTATATTATCTGCCATTTTCTTTAACTATAAGACTTAATAAAAATGTGTAATTTGCTAAATCTATTAACGAATCATTTATACTTTCGTTTTTCGGTTCCTTACCTTTAAATAACTCTCCTAACCTAACCACTTTAGTAGCTATTAACGATAAACATTGCTGCTCAGGAGTTAACCCTATTGATTTACCTGCTAATTTAAAATTGCTAAGTATATCCTCATTAGCATAATCATTTGATTTAGCTTTAAGTAGCTCTAATTGCTTGCTTATAAACTCTCCAAATTCAGTATTTAAATCGAATTTAAGATAATCATATTTTACATTTATTTCAATTCCATTTTTAGAATCTGGTTCATAAAAAGCATTTTCTAAACACCTTTCTTTAATATCATCTACATGGCTATAAGTTGCTGGTTCTGGCTCATTATGTGGTTTCATTATCTTAGGTACATATAAATCTTTAAATTCATAAAAACCTTTGTTTATAAATACCTCTTCATCATCGTAATCTATACCTTCTATTTTATAAAGGCCAATAACTCCATTGATACATACTATTAAGTTATTCTCGTAAGCTTTTATTACTTCATCTTTTGTCATAACTAAATATTTCCTTTTATAACTTTCTTAATTGCATCATAATGCATTCCTGCTATTAATGCCCTCATAGTAGGGTCTAATAAGTATTCAGCTTCTATAGGGTTATCAAAAAATAGATTCTCTGTTAAGATTGCAGGCATCTTTGTTCTACTCAATACAAAAAAGTTAGATTCTTTGTCTTTATCTCCATCTAGGTAGTCATACCTTCCTGTAATACCTAAATGTTTATAACTATCTTCAAATTCATCTATAAAAGTTTCTGCGATCTTATCAGCTAAGGTATCACCTATACTTGTGTAAACTTCAAAACCGTGCCCGTGTCCTGCATTACAATGAATAGATAAATAAAGAAATTCACTAGGCTTCTTTTTTAAATTAGTAACAAGGCTATTAGCATAATGAACCCTATTAGATAGACTTGTATCATGCGATAAGTCACAAGCGTAATAAAACGGTATTCCATCACTTACTAGCATCTCAGCTAATCTAAAAGCTATACCTCTGTTTACTTCACCTTCGTAGATACTTGTCCCATCTTCAAAGTGATATTGCTTTCCTTCTGTTTGGTATTTACCGTTAAGTATACCCCCATGACCGGGGTCTAATATTATCGTATTTATCATTTTAAATAACTTTGTGGGTCTAAAGTATATCCTTTAATATTCTTATGCTTTAAAATATCTTCATGCCTCATATCTTGAAACTCTAAAGGTAATTTTCTCCTTTGCAATGGAATGCCTTTACTTTTGTAGATGTAATACCTAGTAACCGGATTGTGATTACCCATTAAAGCTTTTAACCTGTTATCTACTTTCTTTGTCCTCATGTGGTATGGGACGTAGTTTTCGTTATTATCCATATCTATTATCATTTCTTCCAATTTATAACTAAAAATATTGAATACCCTAAAATCAATGCTATTATTGATATATTAACCCCATACTTACCGATAAAAGTCAACCAATCTACTTTCTGTTTTAAATAGTCTATTCCAGTTAAGTAACTCAGTACTATTACCAGTAAAGTAGATGTTATTATTAGGATTAATCTTTCTTGGTATTTCATGAGTTTTGCCTGTTATAATCATCTAATGTTTCATTATTAAAACTTACTGCTAGTTCCATAACTCTATTTTTATTAAACTTATTTATAACACCATAAGCATCAACTTCCATTATAATATAATCCCCGAAACCCTCATCCTCTGGACATAATATGCTTGGTACGTATTGATCTTCTTGATTAATTATAAGATTTTTAAATCCATTAAGTAATGCCCAACTGCATTGATCGCATACCTTATAATGAATTGAAGCAGTTGTACCTTTAGGCCAATCAACTATCTTTCCTTCACTTAAATTAATTACAGGACACCAATTATTACCTTTCCTAAAAGGAATCAAATCACCATCTACATCTTCTATTCCATTTACTTCTGCATCCTCCCAATATCTAACACCAGCTCTAACGCTTAAAAATCTTACTTCTATTTTCTTCTTTACAATTACTTCAATTTCCATAACTATAAGTTTTAAATACACCCTAATTTAATCATTTTTCAGTTATAAAACAAAAAAAAGAGGTAAAACTTCTGTTACCTCTTCTAAATAATAATCTACTTTTTTTATTTAATCATCATTAACAATTGCCATCTCTGGACTTTAGCTAAAGTACTACATAATTGATAACTGTTTACTTGTTCATTATAACCGTATTCCTTAGAGTTACTAATATCGTTCTTTTATTTTTAATATGCAAATCTTTTAACAAAAAAAGCTCAGTAAATTTTACCAAGCCTTAATAATTTTCCTTAGACTGTGACACTTAAAAAAGGTTAAAAACTAACCGGTTTAAAATAAGTGTGCTAGTTATTATCTTAATTTTAATTGCTTAAATGTATCATTATTATTAATGTACATAATTCTATATCCTTGATAATTCACAAGGTAATCTATTTTACCCCATGAAGAATTGCCTAAATCGTTTATTCTATGCTTGCTTTTTTCTCCATAGATGTAAATATTGAATAAACCTACAAATACATCATTTTTCTTTCTTAGTGATTTTAACACTTCATCAAGCTCATACTTTTTACGTGCCATAATTATAAATTTTAAAAGTTTAACATGAATGCAATATATGAAATTAATTTTAATTAAGCAAAATACTTTTAAATTCTTTTAGGTAATACTCACCATTCTTTTTAGTCCATTCATCTACTGTGGTTTCTTGTTGATCGCTTGAATTACCCACATGGAAGGAGTTTACTTTTCTTAGTATCCCGTTTTGCTCTCCTTCTAAAAAAATGGTTTTTAACATGTTTAAAATTACTTTCTCTTTCATAGTCGTATATTTTTGTTTGATATATAACGACTTGAATTGAGTTTATTTTAATATGCTTCTGAAATTTTTACTTTTACCTTTCCGGCTGATCTTTCCATATCTGCCCACCATCCACCAAGTATTGACTTAGTAAAAAGCTTTTCATTCTCAAACCCTTCGTAGCCATCTTGAACACCGTCTTTATAGGTAGAAGTACATAAATGATCTTGTCTTTTAAAAAACATCTCATATGTATTAGGATTAACCCAACTTGCGTCACCTACTGGCACATGCCATTTTTGGTGTATATGCCCTCTAACTATTAAATCAGCATTAGGATATAAACCTTTGTTAATATCTACATTTAAGACTCCTTTGCTTCTTTTTCCTCCGGTTGTGGCATGATGATAATGTACTACTTTCTGAATAACACTAGAGCCTTGATTGTTACTGAATTTAAAAACCAAATACCCGCTATAACCGCCTAATCTTTTCCGCCAATCCTCCTCACTTACCCCATAAAGCATCTGACAAAGCCTTTTTAAAGCATCTGTTTCATTATGTCTTATGATTGCCGTTTCATGGTTCCCATAGTTAAAAAATAGAATATCCTTATATTTCTTAAACTTCTCGTAGGCATCTTCTGTAACTGCATCTAAATAATTACCTGTAGCATATTCTGATCTAATAGAGCCGTTTCCGCTTCTTGGGTCGCGTTTAGTACCCATTATATCAAATATATCACCATTAGAATGCACTAGGTAGTCATTCTCTAAAGCATAATCGAGATGTTTAAATAATAGTGATCTATCGCAGTGCTTTGAATCGAAATGCCAATCAGACGAGAATAAAACACCTTTATTTTTTAAACCTTTAGGAAGTTCTATAAGGTGGACATTTCTACTTTTTACGATTATATCCATTTGTAATGATTTGGTATACACTTAGTTATACGTGTAATCTACTACTAATAGTTGAAAATAGCAAATATTGTTATGAATACATAGAAGAATACTAAAATAAAAGCAATGATTACCAATAAAGCTAGATGAAAAAAGTTATTAAATTTCGGAGCCATTATTTCAGTAAAACTAAATTATAATCTGGAAATATAGCTTTTGTTATTTTCCATTTCATTTTCCAAACCTCTGTTTCCATCCCTTTTACTTCATGGAACTCTATTCTACCATCTTTAAACCATACTTTGAAATCAATAAAGTAATTAGCTATATGAACCCCATTAATATCTAAACTAATTTTGTGTTGTGGCTCCCATTTTATAACCTCACCAGACTTTAAAAGCCAATCTAATTCCTGAGCGTGTTTGCATTCAAGTATGGAATCATAGGAACGCCCATTATAAGTCTGTTTTTTGTTATTGTACTTATTTCTACGGACGTAACCTTTTTTTACTTGCTTTACTGGTTTTGGATATGGTTTAGCCATTAATTACTATTTTTGTTTGCAATATCCTTTTTTAATACTTCTTCTATTAGAGATTGTGTTTATAGCTCAGGCATGATGTATTGTATATTCATTTCTTCACACTTTTTAATAAAAAAATCTTTATTAATCAATGTCATAATATGAGCTACATTTGATGAATATAAAATATCCCTATCATTGCTTTTCATTACTATGTGTATATCTTGATTACTTGCTATCTCCCATAGCTTTTCGTAGTCTTTACTTAGATTGTATTTGTACATGATTAAAACTTTTTGCCACCTTCTTTTTTTCTGTTTTCAATCTTGTGATCTGATCTATTACGGTTATATTCTAACTTTTCCATAATAGCTCCACCTATATCATAATTAAACCTGCCTGCATAATCCATTATTCTAATTACTGCATCTGCTAGTTCTACTTCTGGCATTGGTCTATGCGGTAAATGTTCATCCATTAAATTCTTTCTTTCACCTTCCATTGCTTCTGCAATCTCACTAACCATTAACATAAGCATTTCACCTTTATTTCTAGCTAATAACTCACCAGTTTCTAGGTTAGTATGCCACCCTGCGTTATAGCTTGCTTGATAACAAATATCCCTTAACCCATTAATTTGCCTACTTAAAAATTCTTCTCCTGTAATTGACTCCATAACTATTTATTCTTTAAAAGTTCCTTAGCTTTCTTTTCATCTATTTTTACTAACCTGTTTTCGTGCCTTACATTTAGATAATACTCTTCTTTGAAAGTTAAGTATAGCTCTGTAAAGTATTCTTTTTTAACAGTCATTGGGCTAGTATCAGGTAAATGATAATTATCTACTATCTTTTTGTGAGATACTTTTACTATGTAAGTGTTAGTTACTCTCATTTATCCTCAGAAAAATCTATTAAATCTGTTGGAACATTTCTTTTTGACTGGCTTGCGATTTTTAATTGCGTATTAGTTGTTCTTATAATCTCACGAGCTTGTGTTGCTACACTATCAGCTTCACCCGGTTGAATTTTACCATTTTTAACTGCTTGTAAAGTCTCCCAAAGTGCATTTTTCAAATTTTTAGCATTTAGCTTTTCCATAATTATTTAATTTACGTTTACGATTTTGTGATTTATTTATTAATCCTAATTCCTGTTTTACTTCTCGGTTATCGATGAATTCTTCTAACTGGTTTAAAATGATTGCTGATTCCCAGTACTCACCATAATTTTTTTTAGCTCTGTGCTTTTTATCGTATTCTTTTTTCCAAGCTCTGTATTCAGGAGTTCTGCAATAAGCTAAATGCTTTTCTTTCATTTTTTCTCTGTTTCGCTTTTGTGTTGCTCTACCTGCTTTAGTTTTATTGTAAGCTTGATTCTTTTTCTTAAGGACTTCTCTGTTTTTCTCCCTGTACTGCTTATCGTATTCAGCTTTTTCTTTCTTCAATTCCTTCTGTGATTTATTATGTCTTTTAGCTTTTCCAGCACATGTCCTATCGCAATATAATTTTGAATTTATCTTTTTTGCTCTATTTACATGACCTGTTGATTTTTCAGTTTCCCTTCCGCAATAATCACAAATAACTCTCATCAGAATGGTAGGTCTGAATTATCATCTGCATTCATATTATCATCTTGACTTTGCTGTTCAGCAGAATTACCTTTAGACAGCATAGTCATATTAATAGCTCTGATCTTTACTGTTTTTCTTGGGTTACCTTCTTTATCTTCCCATTTATCAGTTTTGATTTTTCCTTCGATGTAAATCATATCGCCTTTTTTAACGTATTGCTCTACAACTTTAGCAAGTCCATCCCATATCTCAACATCATGCCATTCAGTATTATCTATTCGATTACCGTTTTTATCCTTGTATGTTTCTGTTGTAGCTAGATTTAGCTTTGCTACTACAGAACCGCTTTCTAAGCGCCTAACTTCTGGTTTTTGACCTGTTCTACCCAACAAGATTACTTTATTTACTCCTGCCATAACTATTATAAATTTTCAATTATTTCTTTTATTTTTGGATATGCTTCTGCTCTTAATTTTTCTCTAACTCCTTGAATAGATAAAACTTTCTTAACGTCTGTTTTAGTTTCCTCTATCATATTTTGAACAATAGTCTGGCATACTTTATCTTGAATAGAAGATGATACATATTTTATAACCTCTTCCCATTCAATACTATCCCATGCTTTTTCTATAACATAATTTGGAATCTGCATTTTTTTATGATTCTATTTATCTATCAACTCAACTTCATTAATCGAAGAAATTATCCTATTTTTAACTAAGTTTACCAATTTTTCTTCAAAACTTTCCATAACTTTATCTTTTAATTTTTACGTAATTTAACTATTTTTATTAACTTTTCAAATAATATCTTCATATTTATTATTGTCCATTATAGTAGTTCCTTGCCATTCAGTGAAGCTCATATACTGAGGTACAAATTTATAAACAAGCTGCATTGCTCCATCTTCACGTCCTTTAACTATATTTACTTCAAGCCTATTAAGCAGGTGAGCATTTTCTTCAGCTTCTTTTTGTTCTTGGGTTAAATAGTATTCATCCCTATAAAGCATCATTATAATATCAGCATCTTGTTCTAAACTGCCAGAAGCTCTCAAATCAGATGCAATTGGTCTTTTATCAGTCCTGCTCTCAACTGCTCTGCTAAGTTGGCTTAATCCGATTACAGGTATATTTAAATCTTTAGATAGCAACTTTAAACCTCTTGATATTTCGCTAATCTCTTGTTCTTTATTGAAGTTTTTATTAGTCGAAGCTTCCATTAATTGAATATAGTCTACTATAACCATATCTACTTTACCGTTCAGGTTTTCGTCTTTTATCTTTGCTGCTAACTCTGAGATATTAGGAGTAGACGTACTATCAAATTTTACATTCAGCCCGCTTAAATACTTTCCTGCATCTTCAATTAGTTTTAATTCGTGTTTATCAAGATCGCCGCTTCTTAGCTTTCTTTTGTTTATTCCTGTAATACTAGACAGCATCCTTTTAATTAATGCTTCTTCTGTCATCTCTAAAGTAGAGAATAATACTTTTTTGCCTGTATTAGCTGCGCATTTCATTATATTAAGAGCATATGAGGTCTTAGCCATTCCCGCTCTCGCAGCTACAATGATAAATCCCGGCTCTAATCCTAGTAACTCCCTATCTATTAATTCATCACCAATAAACCATTTAGAAGCATCACCATTATTAAAAGCTTTTATACGCTCGTTTATATCTTTTAAAGAGTTTTCAACTGCACTTGATATATGATTATAAGCTTGACCTACATTTGCAAGTTTTCCGATGTTAAAGGCAAAGTCTTGTGCTTTATCAATCAATTCTAAGCTATCGTTTTGATCTAAATAAGCAAAATCTATTAACTTACTGCATTCTTTTATAGTCCTTCTTCTTAACTGTAATTGTTTTAAAATATTTATATGATACTCTGTATTAGCCCGATTGACCTATTAACAGTA
>DHQH01000015.1 GCA_002410125.1 Alphaproteobacteria bacterium UBA5343 | reverse complement strand
ATAAAAATCATATTTACACTCAGAGGATTAACCTCCGATAACTTTGAAGAACTATCAATACTAGCTAAAATGAAAGACTATTTCTGGCATATTACTTTGCCGATTATCTCACTAGTAATTGGGGGATTCGCATCTCTAACCATGCTAACTAAAAATTCTTTTTTAGATGAAATAAATAAACAATATGTTCTAACAGCTAAATCAAAAGGGCTAACCCAAAACCAAGTTCTATATGGTCATGTTTTTAGAAATGCCATGCTCATCGTTATTGCAGGATTTCCATCTTTACTAATCAAGATGCTCTTTACTGGCTCAGTATTAATTGAAGTGATTTTTTCACTCGATGGACTAGGTTTGCTAGGATATGAAGCAGTAATGACCAGAGATTATCCTGTCGTCTTTGCAACCATTTATATCTTTGGACTTTTAGGATTGCTACTAAAACTCATCAGCGATTTAACCTATATGCTAATTGATAAAAGAATTAGCTTTGAAAGCAAGGGGGTATAAATGTTTAATCTATCCCCATTAAATCAAAGAAGAATAAAAGCTTTTAAAAATAATAAAAAAGGCTATATAGCATTTTGGATATTTACGATTCTATTTATCTTTAGCCTATTTGCAGAATTAATCGCCAATGATAAGCCGCTTATCATCAGCTATAAAAACAAAATCTACACCCCAATATTAAATGATTATAACGAAACAGAATTTGGTGGAGATTTTCCAACCCCAACTGATTATAAAGATTTATATATCAGAAAAAATATTGAAGATAATGGATTTATAATTTGGGCACCCATTAAGTTTTCATATAACACCATAAATTATGAATTAGACACTCCCACCCCTGCCCCTCCATCAACAAATAACATATTTGGAACTGATGATGAAGGACGAGATATTTTTGCAAGAATTATTTATGGTTTCAGACTATCCATAATCTTCGCATTTTTGCTAACCATAATGTCATCAACCATCGGCATCATCATTGGAGCTGTACAAGGATATTTTGGAGGAAAACTCGATATTATATTACAAAGACTAATCGAAATCTGGGAAAGTCTACCTCAACTATTCATCCTAATCATTATGGCCAGCCTCTTCACCCCATCATTTTGGACTCTACTATTAGTACTTCTACTTTTCAGCTGGACCGAGCTTGTAAATGTAGTAAGAGCCGAATTTTTAAGGACCAGAAACTTTGAATTTGTAACCGCTGCCAAAGCCCTAGGTGCTAGCAATAAAACTATCATTTTCAGACATATTTTACCAAATGCGATAATTGCTACTATCACCTTCATACCATTTATTCTATGTGCTTCAATTATCTCACTAACCGCACTTGACTTCTTAGGTCTAGGATTACCATCCAATTATCCATCACTTGGTGATTTAGTAAGGCAAGGAAAAGAAAATCTACACGCCCCATGGATAGGTGTTTCAATCTTTATCATCCTATCCTTAATCCTATCCCTATTACTATTTATTGGCGAAGCTATAAGAGATGCTTTTGATTCGAGGAAAAACAAATGACAAATCTATTAGAAATCAAAAATCTATCTATCGCCTTTGATGATAATCAAGTTGTAAACGACATAAGTTTCAATGTAAAACAAGGTGAAATTTTAGGAATTGTCGGTGAATCTGGCAGCGGTAAATCATCGATTGCGCTATCGATTCTACAACTCTTACCATATCCAAAAGCCTCTCACCCGTCAGGTTCTATAAAATTAGAGCAAAAAGAAATTATTGGACTATCAGAAGATAAGTTATGCAAAATAAGAGGTGTAAAAGCCTCAATGATTTTTCAGGAACCACTATCAAGCCTCAACCCATTACACACTATTGGCAAACAAATTGGTGAAGTTCTAAAAATCCATACTGATTTAGATAAAGAGCAAATAAGAACCAAAGTAATTGAATTATTAGATCTTGTGCAAATTCCAAATGGTTTAGAAAAATATCATGCCTATCCTCATGAGTTATCAGGCGGACAAAGGCAAAGAGTCATAATAGCAATCGCCCTTGCTAATAATCCAAAACTCCTAATTGCAGATGAACCAACAACAGCTCTTGATGTAACCGTTCAAAAAGAAATTTTAGATTTACTAAAAAACCTCCAACAAAGGTTAAATATGACCATCATCTTCATATCTCATGATCTATCTGTTATAAAATATCTAACCGATAAAACCATCGTCATGAAAGATGGTATTATCGTTGAACAAGGCAATACTACGAAAATATTCAAAAACCCTGAACATAAATACACTCAAAATCTAATCGCTTCTCAAAGCAAAAAAACAGAGAATAAAATCTCTAACAATTCTATTCTAAAAGTCAAAAACCTAACAGTAAAATACCCAATCAAAAAATCAATATTTGGCAAAGTAAATTCATATTTCACCGCTGTAAACAATGTTTCATTCTCTGTCAAAAAAGGTGAAATTTTAGGGATTGTTGGAGAATCTGGTAGCGGAAAAACTACCATCGGCAATGCTATAACTAGATTACTTTCCTATGATGGAGAAGTCATTTTTGACGATGTCAATATAACCAAACTACCATCAAAAAATCTAAGAAAATACCGTAAAGACATCCAGATAATTTTCCAAGATCCATATAACTCCCTCAACCCAAGATTTACCGTAAAAGACATCATTGGTGAAGGTTTAGATATTCACTATCCTCATTTCTCAAAACAAGAAAAAACAAATTTAATTATAAAAACTATGAAAGAAACTGGCTTAAATATTGATTTTTTAAACCGCTATCCAAATGAATTTTCAGGCGGGCAAAGACAAAGAATAGCTATCGCCAGAGCTATCATATTAAAGCCAAGATTAATCATCTTAGATGAGCCGACCTCTGCTTTAGACATTACAATCCAATCTCAAATAATTGAGCTATTACAAAGCTTACAAAAAAAGCATAATTTATCTTATATTTTCATTTCTCATGATATAAAATTAATCAAAGAAATATCCAATTCTCTATTAGTCCTCAAACAAGGAAAAATAATAGAATTTGGTCAATCTGACAAAATTTTCAATTCTCCTGAAAAAAATTATACAAATACACTAGTAAAATCTAGCTTTTTGACTTAACACTCACTCGTTAGGCCACCACCCAAGATCATCATTTCGAATTTATTTCAAAATCTCCTAACAACCCCCAAAATTTACGAATAAATAAAAACTTTATCTTTATTTTAATACCATTTCCCTATATTATACTCCTAAGTTAATATAAATTTTAATCATAAGGATTTATACATGTCTGAAGAAAATGAAGAGAAAACAGAAATAGCAACCGTAAAACAACCTGTTGCCAACAAAGAAACAGTAGAGAATATCCCTATTGAATTATCAGTTGTTTTAGGCTCTTCAAAACTAAGAGTAAATCAACTTCTAAAACTAGGTCGCGGTGCTGTTGTTGAATTAGATAAAGGCGTAAACGAACCTGTTGAAATTTTTGCCGATGACGTATTAGTTGCTAAAGGTGATGTTGTTGTTACTGAAAGCGATATGCTAGGCATCAGTCTAATAGAAGTTATGAATAAATAATATATTGGTAAATAGATAAAATGAAAAAAAAGAAATTTCACAGTGACTCAAAAGTCATTATCAAAAGATTATGGAAAGAATCAGTATATAAATATAAGTTCCATTATTTACTCGCATTCTTCTTTATGATTATCTCCGCCGCAGGTGAAGCTCTAACCATCAAAATGTTCCAACCAATAGTTGATAGAGTATTTGTTGCTCAAGAAGTTAATATGCTTTGGCCCATTGGTTTCTCTGTGCTTTACATCTTTTTTATGAAAGGTTTTGCTCTTTACGGTCAATCAGGTCTAATGGGTTATATTGGATTAAACATTGTTAATGATATGCAAAAAAAATTATTCTCTCACATCACAACTCTTGATAATAATTTCTTCCATAACAACAAAACAGGCTCCCTAGTTACCAGATTTACTGTTGATACTGTAATGATGAGAACCGCAGTATCAGACACTCTAACCAGTCTTTGCAAAGATAGCTTAACTGTTATTTTCCTAGTAATTTTAATGTTCTATCAAGATGCAACACTTGCCTGCATAGTTTTATTCATCTTCCCAGCAGCTTTCTATCCTGTAATTTATTTGGGCAGAAGAATGAGAAAAGTTACAGCATCAACTCAATCAGAAATGGGTTCTCTAACTTCTGTTTTAGAACAATCGTTTCATTCCATCAGTGTTATAAAATCCTATAATATGGAGAATTTTGAAAAATCAAAAGTTGGAGTTTCAGTAGATAAAATTTTCCGTCATGCTTATAAAGCCTGCAGAAACAGAGCAATCTCTAGACCATTAATGGAATTCTTTGGTGGCGTTGCCATCGTGATTGTTATTGTATATGGCGGTAGCACTGTTATTGAAGGCAAAACCACCCCTGGAGCATTCTTCGCCTTTTTAGGTGCATTAATTACAGCCTACAGACCAATGAAATCCGTTGCCAAACTAAATGTAAATCTTCAAGAAGGCTTAGCAGGTGCTGAAAGATTATTTGAAATAATGGACATCCAACCACAAATAAAAGATAAAAAAGGTGCTATAACACTTTCTTCAAAAGCTACCAATATTGAAGTTAAAAACCTATCTTTCAAATATCCAGGCAATAAAGAAAACTCGCTTGAAGATGTAAATATCTTCGTAAAAAAAGGGAAAACCATCGCTCTCGTTGGCTCATCTGGTGCTGGCAAAACCACTCTCCTAAATCTCATCCCAAGATTTTATGATTGTGATAAAGGTGAAATATTAATCAATGGCAAAAACATCAAAGATATAACTCTGAAATCTCTAAGAGATAATGTATCTTTAGTTAGTCAAGATATAGCAATCTTTGATGCTAGCATTAAAGATAACATCAGATATGGCTCACTTGATGCAACAGATAAAGAAATTGAAAAAGCTGCCAAACTCGCTGCTGCTGATAAATTTATTGAAGAACTTGACTATGGTTATGAAACTATCGTCGGTGAAAGAGGAGCTAAACTATCAGGCGGACAAAGGCAAAGAATATCAATCGCCAGAGCAATACTCAAAAATGCACCAATACTTCTATTAGACGAAGCAACTTCTGCTCTTGATACAGAATCAGAAAGACAAGTTCAAAAAGCTATTGAAGAATTAATGAAAGGTAGAACAACAATTGCCATTGCTCATAGATTATCAACCATTATCAAATCAGATTGTATCTATGTCCTAGAAAATGGAAAACTCGTAGAACAAGGAACCAACGAAGAATTACTTGCTCAAAAAGGTGTCTATGCCAATTTCTATAATCTCCAATTTGGTAATGAAAAGAGTAAATAACAATGTCTATTATTAAAAAAATCTCGAAAAGTAATTTTACCTATTCGCTTGCCGGATTAATTGCTAGTTCATATGCTAAATTTGTTAGTCTAACTTCTACCATTGAAGTTAAAGGACAAGAAAAATTATTAAAACATTTAGAACAAGACAAACCAATCATAATGACTGCTTGGCATGGTAGATTATATCTACTTTATCTTGCTTGGCCTAAGAAATTCCCATTAAAAGCATTGGTTTCACCTCATTCAGATGGAATGATAATTTCAAAAACACTACAAAGATTTGGTATTACTAGCATTCTTGGCTCAAGCAATAAAAATGCAAAATCCTCTGCGATTAATATATTTAAATCTCTCACAAAAGAAAAAACCTCCGTAACTATCATCCCAGATGGACCAAGAGGACCAATGGCAAAAGCCGTGATTAGCCCAATATATTTTGCAAAAAAAACTGGAGCTCCAATTTACCCCCTCACCTACGCATCTAAAAAACATAAGACATTGGATCATAGCTGGGATAAAATGATTGTGCCAAAACCTTTCTCAAAAATAACCCTTATATATGATGATCCAATAATAATTCCTAAAGATGCAACTGAAAAAGAAATGGAACAATATAGGATTAAGTTAGAAAACAGTCTAAACCATATATCAAAAGAAGCTGATATTGCTGTTGGCATCGACCCAATAAAACCTCATATTAATTTTGTAAAAAGAAATAGAAAACAAGAAAAAAGAGAAAGACAAGAAAAACAAAAAGAGGCAAATTAATGTATACCAATATATATAAAAAAGCGATTAAACTCTTATTTCCTTTAATCAAACTATATATCAATAAAAGAAAGAAAAAAGGCAAAGAAGATATTGATAGATTTAATGAAAGAATGGGACAAGCCGAAATCTCAAGACCTCAAGGCAAACTAATATGGATGCATGGAGCCAGTGTTGGCGAAGCACTTTCAATGATTCCTCTAATAGATAAAATTTTAGCAGATGCACCAAAATCAAAAATTATGATAACTACTGGCACTATAACATCTGCCAAAATAATAGCCTCGAGAATAACCAGTAACAAAGTGATCCATCAATATATACCAATTGACCATCCTAATATTGTATCATCATTCCTAAACCATTGGCAACCAGATTTAGTTTTATGGTTTGAGTCAGAATTTTGGCCTTCAATGGTTTCAGAAATTGGCAACCGTAAAATTCCATTAATTTTATTAAACGGTCGTATCTCCGATAAATCATTTAAGAACTGGGGGAAATTTAATGGACTTATCAAAGAAATGTTATCAAACTTCACCCTTTGTTTAGGACAAACCCCAACTGATGCTGAAAGATTAAAAATCCTCGGTGCAAAAAAATCTGCAAGCTATGGTAATCTAAAATATGCAGCATCCCCTCTTCCTTTTAATCAAAAAGAACTAGAAGCTATAAGAAAAAGTACAGGCAACAGACCTCTATGGCTAGCCAGTTCTACTCATGACAATGAAGAAGAAAGAATAACCAAAATCCACAAAAAGCTAGCAAAAAAACACAAAAACTTACTAACTATCATCGTTCCTAGACACCCTCAAAGAGGCCCAGAAATTTTAGATAATCTTCAAAAAACAGATTCTAAACTAAATATTGGATTAAGGTCTAAAGGTGATAAAATTTCAAAAGCAACTAATATCTATATTGCTGATACTATCGGCGAATTAGGGTTATTTTATAGACTTGCTAAAATTGTCTTTATAGGAGGCTCTCTAGTTCCTCACGGTGGACAAAACCCGTTAGAACCGGCAAGACTTGAAGACACCGTAATAATCGGCCCTTATTACCATAATTTCACCGATATGATTAATAAAGCAAAAAAACAAAAAGCAATTTTGCAGACAAATACAGAAGATGGATTATATAAACATATAGATAAACTATTAGAGGATAAAAAATTAGTAAAAGAATATAGTGCAAATGCCCTAAAATTTGCTAATACAGAAGCCAAAGTAGTAGATAAAATTAATAAGATAGTAAAAGAATATATATAGAAAGAATAACCGATATGAAGACACCAAAACATTGGAATAATATAAATCTATTATCAATAATCTTATATCCTTTAGGGTTAATTTACTCTTTAGTAACCTTCCTAAAAATAAAACTATCAAAACCTTATCAAACTTCCGTTCCTGTAATTTGCATTGGTAATCTAACCGCTGGTGGTGTTGGCAAAACTCCTATTGTTATTGACTTTGCCCTAAAGTTAAAAAAACAAGGTAAAAATCCTTTCATAATCTCAAGAGGCTATAAAGGTCAGCTAAAAAATATTGTTGTAGATAATAAAAAACACAGCGCTAAAGATGTTGGTGACGAACCTTTAATGCTCTCAAAATATGCAAATGTTATCATTGCTCCAAATCGCAAAATAGGAGCAGAAATAGCCATTAAAAACGGAGCCGATATTATATTAATGGATGATGGCTTTCAAAATACCACATTACATAAAAATAAATCATATTTAGTAGTTGATGGTAAAAATGGCTTTGGCAATAAAATGGGTATCCCTGCTGGCCCCTTAAGAGAAAACATCTCATCAGGCATTAAAAGAGCCGATGAAATTATCATATTAGGTCAAGACAAACATAAAATAGCCCAGATTGCAAAAAAATATAACAAACCTGTAATCAGAGGTCAGTTTGAATCAGCTAGACCTTATGTAAAAATCACCAAATCAATTGCCTTTGCAGGCATTGGTAACCCGAACAAATTTTTCCATTCACTAAAACAATCAGGAATTAAAATCATCAAGAAATTTTACTTTGAAGATCACCATAATTATAGCGAAAGAGAAATCCAAGATATTATCGATTTATCTAATAAATATCGTTGTAATATTTTCACAACCGAAAAAGATATGGTTAAAATACCTGATCACTTAAAAAGATTTATCAAAGTACTAAAAATAAACCCTGAATGGCAAAACAATAAAAAAATCTATAATGATTTACGAAACATCTAGACAAAGTAAAATTAGTTTTATATAACATCTATACCTCAAGCGGCCGTGGCGGAATTGGTAGACGCGCAGCGTTGAGGTCGCTGTGGGGCAACCCGTGGAGGTTCGAGTCCTCT
>DHQH01000096.1:6319-7085 GCA_002410125.1 Alphaproteobacteria bacterium UBA5343 | reverse complement strand
GTTTTTTCTTGTTAAATAAAACTACCAAAGAAAACGATCGTTTTTTGGTAAATTTTTCCTCCTGTACATAATGTCACGTGGTGTATATTTCATTTTAAGATGAGGTAACCCATTTTCATATTCTTCCTTTAAAGATGGTGTTGGTAAAACATTCATATACTCCTTCTGAACCTGTTGCAGAATATTTTTTTTTGTTTTATCCATTCCATATTTGCTAATTAATCGTTTAAATTGAAGCTTTTTTCCATCATACAGTTTCTTCATTTTTTGATAGTATTCATTCTGATAACCATCTGTATGAGCTCTCGATTTTGGTTTGTTTTCTATCCAAAAATCGGGATTTCGCCATGTGAAAATTAAATGAAAGTCTTGCTTAGGAATTGATGTAATATCTACATCATGACCAATTGAGCATACTACCAA
The DNA here is from genome assembly GCA_002410125.1 of Alphaproteobacteria bacterium UBA5343. GTDB lineage: Bacteria > Pseudomonadota > Alphaproteobacteria > RF32 > UBA5343 > UBA5343. Next base: position 6,662 of record DHQH01000096.1, on the reverse strand, counting down.
TTCAGAAATTTCCCTAACAAAACGTTTCTTGAGGTCATACCAATTTGTACGATTCACTAAATCTTTTAGCGTTTTAATCCTGATTTTTTTCACATATTGCATCTTTTTTACCCGGATTTCAATTCTAAGAATGTTTTTATCTAAGTTGTATTGGGATTTTTTGTCGTAAAGCTTTAAATGATATTGGCACTTCCGAAACGTAATACCGAACCCATTTTTCTTGTATGTATCCGTATTGCCTATTTCGCCGTTGTAATCAATTAAATCTCTCAGCAAGAAATCGGTAGGGGATTTACAACCAATATCAACTGAGAAACCAAACTCAAAATTCTGCAAAATAATC
>DHQH01000096.1:1974-6116 GCA_002410125.1 Alphaproteobacteria bacterium UBA5343 | reverse complement strand
GTCACTCCGAACAACGATTCCAATTCTTCAACACCATGAATAAAATCTGTATGTTTCAAGTTCTCATAGTTATTACCCAAAACCATTACCGGAAGACTCCCTTCTAAAAACACCCTTCTACTATCGTGTATGGTTATTTTCATTTCCTTGTATTTCGCATATAACCGTCTTGTGTTAACTTCTCCTGAAAGGTGATATTTGCCGCTAAAATCTAACCCCTTTTCATATTGGAGACTTTGTATATCAACCCCCAAAACCTCCGCCTTAATATAATCTATCATTGTATCTCCTTCTGTATTTTTTTCGTTGATACCTTTTTTCTAATGAATTGTTCGATGAACTATATCAATTGATAAGTCCCCTTTCTCTTAGATAATCAATCATAAAATTTGTCCTGTCATTTCTTTCTGGATAAAATCTGGGAAAGAAATGTAACTCTATTTTTGCGTCATGAAATTTGATTAGAATCATTAATGACTTTTGACCATTTTTTTCAAGACGGTCTCCATATAAAATGTCTTTGCAATAAAACTCCCTTAGTCCTGTTCTTAGCTCCTCTCCGTTAAAATCTTTGGCGATTAAGTAAAAGTCTGCTGGAATTTTTTCAGGTACTTCTTCGGTAATGGTAAATTCATAAGGCATAATCCCTGATATGAATTTATAATGTTCCTTCGTTTGATAATTAATTCCCCCAAATAAGGATTTGTAAGATTTTATAATTGCTTTCATAAGATTTAGTATTTCAATTTGTTTAATTTAATCTCCTCCCAGCACCTTCGGATTTCCGATGCCTCAATACGAATGTTTTTGCCTAATTTTTTAGCCTTAATAACACCTGCCTTTCTATATTTGTCCAGAGTCACTAAACTTATCCCCAGCTTTTGAGCTGCTTGTTCACGTGTATAATATTCCTGGACTGGTTCCCCTATTATTTCCTTAATTTTTTTGTCTATAATACTTTCTATGAAGTCCTTTAATTCCAAAAACTGGGATTGATATAACACCCTGTTTAATTCCAATTGGTTATTAACCATTTGCTCCATTAAACCCTCTAAATAGGAATTGGTATTTTTGTCACCGATCTTATTCATGGCAAAATCTTTCCATAATATATAGAGACATGTAAAATTTTTCGAGAATTGGCCATTTTGGTGTCAAATCATGTTAATCTGCAAATATTCCGTCGTGATAAAAATCAGTATATCTTTGTATTATGGCGTCTATGTGATTTTTGTCATGTTTCGTATATGTGCTTAGAGATAACCCGATTTAAGGTTTAAAAATGGAGGAATATCTGTTTAAGATATTGCGTTACCAATCCACTTCTAACAAATTGTCAAGTTCTGCAAACGGATGTGATAACCAAAAGTTGAAAAAGAGTTAATTATCCCCCTACAGGAAGATTGCCCACCAGAAAAACAAAAAATGATGGAAATCTGAAGTGTTGAAAGATTAAAAGGAGGAAAACAGCATCTAACTTGGAATTTGCTTATTAGCTTAGGATATTGTTTCGATTATCAATGAAATTGGCTAATTATATCTGTTTTAAATTTTTAATTTCGGAAGAGAAAAAATATGGTATATTTGAATATTGCTCAGAAGGATATAGTGAATGAGAAATCGCTTGCTTATTTAAAGATATATAGTTTAGACCACAGAAAATGTTTTCCATATAAAGTATATTGATTGGGTTTTCGTTGTTCCTGACAAGCCAAAAAACAGTATGAGTTTTGATAATGAATATAACAAAAGCAGTAAGCTTTTTATGGCTTTAAGAATAGAGTTGGAAAGAGCTTTTAGCTGTCTTGCATCTTTCGATTCCCAAAAATCGATGGAATGTAAGAAGGTCGGTTTATATATGCATCTGAAGAAGTTAATACCATGCTATGATATTTTATGGGATGTTTCTAAGTCAAATTCAGTCCAGTCCTTAATTACCTTGCAACGAATGATAGTCGATAACTATGCAATTTTCTTTTTGCTAACAAGTCATTCAACTAATGAAGAGCAATTACTAAGGTATTATCTGTATTTGCTTGATGCCGTGCTTGCAAGGCCAATAATTATAGACAATTTCCAGAGAGGGGTTACACATGATATACCAAAAGGAATTTATAAGAAAGCGGAGTTGGCAGTTAATTCGGATAATATAGCAGCAGAAAACTTGAAGTTAAGAATTAAAAAAAACCAGAAGGACATAAAACTTTCTAATGGAATTATTGAAAAAGCTAATTGGAAATTTAAGATTCCGAGCGTATCTAATCAAAACAAGAATCGTTATAGTTGGACGGAATTATATTCAATTGCAAAAATTCCCCTTCATCATGCAAAAATGATTCAAGATTACAACTCCGCGTATGTTCATGGACTTGGAATGTCTATTTTTGGAGGGTATGAAGATAAGGATATTTTTCCTTTAAAAATATTTACTATGGACTTTTGCAGTGTGTTAATGTCTTTAATTATTAAGATATTAACAATGGAATTTAAAGCAGAAATGTCTGAAGTTAAGTTCAATGATAATACGATAATTTTCATGAATGAAAACTGGAGTAAATGGTAAATTACCTTAGCTAATTTGGAAAAGTATGGTAGTAAATGATGAAAAAAGAAAAAAGTTTTTCTTGGTTTATTCCGAGAATCTTAAAATGGTTACTTCTGAGGTTAAAAATAAAATTGGTTATCAGAATGATTATTGCAATTTAGAGGAAGTTGAAGAACGCTATATTTGTCCAATTTGCGCTAAAATATTTGAAAAACAATCCATTTTCCAAAATAAAAAGAATCCTAATCCTTTAACATTGGAAGATGTCCCTCCCAAAAAATTGGGAGGAAAACCTATACTCTTAACTTGTAAGCGCTGCAATAATGAAATTGGAGGAAGACAGCTTGATTCAAAATTGAAGTGGAGTTTGGAAGCTGAACCTTTTTTAAAGGGTAAGCCAAATTCAAAAATTGAAGCTTTTTATACAATAAACCAAAGAACCAAGGCACGAGGGACTTTAACACGTTTAGGTGAAAAAAGTTACAAAATTGATTTTTACCCCAAAACTAATCCCAATTTGGGTGAAGCGTTAGAGGAGTTGAAACAAAATAAGGATAAGAATAATATAAAATTCCGAATTCAATACCCCAGGAGTAAAAAAGTACTTTTGGCATTATTAAGGATTTCATATTTGAAAATGTTTACTGTATTTGGGTATGGTTACTTTTTTAATAAATCTTCCCAGATTATAAGAGAGCAAATATATAATCCAGACAAGGATTTGATTCCTGATTTTGGCATTCCTTTAATAAATATCCCTAATTATAGTGAACCTGGTATTTTTCTTGTCAAGAAACCTAACGAGTTAAAATCATATCTTGTCGTTTTTGATTTGATTTTATCGGGAGGCAGAAAAACTTATTCAGTTTTGATACCTGGTCCTAAACAAGAAAATATTGATATTTATTCAGCAATTAGAGAAAATAGTAACTATAAAATTGATATATTACCTATCCCAAATGTGGATTATTTGACAAATAAAGCTAATATTTTAGCCTACAATGAAATCTGGGATTTTTATGATAAATGATATCCTGTTTTGGTTGTGTTACCTACATAAATAAAAAAATGGAAATAACACCGGAGAGATTAACATATTGGTATTTTAGACTTAATGGGTTTTTAGGATTAGAAAATTTCATAGTTCACCGTGGATTGCACAATTCTGAACATGCAACAGAGATTGACTTTCTTGGAGTGAGATTTATGCATAGAAAAGAGCTAAATGATGCTTTATCAAATGAACGAATGATTGATGATTTTAACTCAAACCTTTTTAAGTATTATCCTAAGGACAAAATTTATATTTGTCTTGCTGAAGCAAAAATAGGTCAACCATCAATTAATTCTTCATGGTTAAACAATAGAGATAGTCTTCAAAATTTAATGTTTGCTTTAGGACTGATAGGTGATAAATTCATCCCCAAAGTTGTAGGAAGATTACAAAGATACGGATATTGTATAATTCACAGATATTATATATCATTCGTATCAATAGGTGATAACAATTTCAATGAAATAAATTTAAGAATTCCAATAATTGATTGGAAAGATATATTGTCTTTTATTTATAATCGCTTTACGGATCATAATACCG
>DHQH01000096.1:0-1721 GCA_002410125.1 Alphaproteobacteria bacterium UBA5343 | reverse complement strand
AAAGGTTAAAAAATTTAGCAGTAGAATCGGGCTCATTGAATAATTTCATCAAGCAGATTACAATTACAAACTCTTAATGCAGAACTTTTTTGGAGTGTTTTATGTCATGAATTTTGAGGGTGTAATAAAATGAAGATTAAAGGTCTATGAATTTCGAATTAAAACCGCAAGTGACAGAAACTCCGTATATCTTTTTAATCAATTATTGAAGTTTCGTTAAACGCTTTCATAAGAGCATCCTCTTTAGTGTTTACGTATCTCATTAACGTATTAAAGTCTGAATGTTTTGTTAAAGCTTGTACCGTTGTGGGCGGAACCCCTCTTTCAAGCAAAATGGTTACGCAGGTTCTTCGTGCCATGTGTGAGGACATGAATTCATATAGCGGTTTTTCTATGATTATATCCCTTGTCCCCGATTTTCTTTTTACCACTACTTGCCGGTTCAACTCAGCTAATTTACCGACTTCTTTGATATAGTCATTAAATTTTTGTTGGCTTATTATGGGAAGTTTGAAATCGTATTTTTCCAATATTCTTAATGCAGGAGATGACCAGCCACTAAAAGGGACTTTGGTTTCCTTTTTTGTCTTATAGGCTTCGAATATCCACCAGTTATCGCTAATATCCTCTTTCCTTAATCTTTCAATGTCTGACCACCTTTGCCCAACAAATACCGCAAAACAAAATACATCCCGTACTCTCTCCAGTCTTGGTTTATTGCTCAAATCGAGAGCATAAATCTTGATAAATTCATCTTCTTTGAGTGTTACAATATCAGGCTGTTTCGACTTGATGGTTTTAAAATCTTTATGAGTAAATGTGGTATTCGAGTGTTTTTGCCTGTCTAATGCCCATTGCATGAAAACTTTAAGGCTGGCAAAATACTTGCCGATAGTGTCGTTTAGCAACCCTTTTTGGGCTCCTGGTTTTTTCTTTCCTAATAGATAGGCAAAAAACTTGTCATAGAATTTCAGGTCAATTGTTTCAAAACTTAGCGGATAGCCAGAATCCTTTTCGAAATCAATCAAGGTTGTATGTAAGGTTTCATATTTCTGTAAAGTCCTTTTGGTGTATTCATACCTTTTTGATTCTAAAAACTCATGAAAAACATCATGAAACCGAATTTGTGCTTTTGGTTTTTCAGGTTGTTTCCTAAATTCCAGATCAAGCTGTTTTTTTATTTCGGATGGGGTTATTGTTATTCCCTGTTTTACAAGGTAGCTATATGCCCTGTCTAATTCAATCTCAAATCTTTTTAATTGAATAGCTGTCTCATTAAGTTTCTGCCTGATTAAAGGATTAACCTTTGCCGCTTTATCTATCTTCTTTTTGTCTGTTACTGGTCTTTCTTTCTCTGAATCCCATAATTCAGGGTTGATATATTCCTTTGTTGAATAAACAAACCGCTGGCTGTTGAAATATGCTTTCAGTAGTATCAAGGTCGGTTCTTTAGCCTTGGAATCTTTTAATTTAAAATGTGCATTAATCGTCGGCATATCATCAGTTTTACCATTATACGACAAAAATACACAAAACATATATAGGTGCGGTAATGGTTGCGGAAAATTCTTTGTTTTTCTTATATTTCTATTTGTTTATCTTTAGTTAAATCTTTGTTTATAGCTGTTTAAATCAATAAATTAAGCAAAAATAAACAAAGTTAGATATAAAAGGTTCGAGTCCTGTTGGGGCTACAAAGGAAGGCCGCAAGAAGCTATTTG
>DHQH01000073.1 GCA_002410125.1 Alphaproteobacteria bacterium UBA5343 | reverse complement strand
GAAGTACCAATTTCGAGCTTTATGAAATTAAACCCTATGCCTAAAGTAAGTAATATTAATAGGGTTGATGGCAAGAGAGTTTTAGAAATTAAATCTGATGTGTTAACAGGGGTGCTTGCTGATAAAAAACTCAAAGAAATTGAAGCGTGGCTGCAAGAAAATCCTGTAAATAGTCAAGTAACTGTGAAATTTAGAGGTGAGGATGAAGACAGAAAAGAATCTCAAAGTTTCTTAATGGGGGCTTTTACGGTTGCTATGGCTTTAATGGCTATTATCTTAATTACCCAGTTCAATAGCTTTTATTCTGCTTTATTGATACTTTCTGCTGTGGTGTTATCAACTATTGGGGTATTTTTAGGACTGATTATAACCGGACAGCCTTTTGGGGTTATTATGGGTGGTCTAGGTGTGATTGCTCTGGCTGGTATTGTGGTGAATAATAATATCGTCTTGATTGATACTTATGATAGCATTAAAAATGATTTTGAAGATAAGAAAGAAGCCATAATTAGAACTGGAATACAAAGAATTAGACCTGTACTTTTAACTACAGTTACAACCTTACTTGGGTTATTACCTATGGCATTAGAGTTAAATATAGACTTTTTTGCAAGGGAAGTATCAATGGGAGCTCCATCTATGCAGATGTGGAAGCAATTATCTGTAGCACTTCTTAGCGGATTGGTATTTGCAACAACATTAACACTTATCGTAACACCATGTGCTTTGATGTGGTGGGAAAATGTGAAAGAAAAACTTAGAACTAAGTTTGGAAAATAAGATCTAATTGCGAGCTTGATTGCCTTGTTTGTTGGCTATGTGTTGGAATGACAAGGGTTGTTGGAAAAACTTATTAAATAGTTTCTTACTATCCCTTGTTGTCTCATCTGATATGAATGGATCGATGAATAAAAGCTCTGGTTTACGAGATATATTTTTAAATGCATCTAGAGTTTGCACTTCATTACTAACTTTTGCAATATTCCCTTTTTGAAATTCTATTACCTTATCTCTAAAATCAGCTTTTTCTTTATCAGTTTTTGCACTATCATCACCTATAATTGATTTCATAAAGTTTGACAATATTGCACTCTCAGCATTTTGATTATTTTGAAATAATTTTTCTTCTTTACCAAAATAGCCATCCATAGACAGTAGTTTTGATAATGTTTGAAGATATGCTTGGTGAGATAAATTAATATTGATTTGAGATCTCCTTGGGTGAGATTTATCGACCATATTATCAATTTTCTTTTGTACAATATTATGCAGTCTTGCTATTCTGAGATATTTTGTTTTATCACTAGAATTTACAAATAAAGATAAATTATCAATAGCATTTTTAGTATTATCTGCTTCAAACTCATCTTTTTTATCTAACCACTCATAAACTCTATCACTAATTTTTAGCCTTGTATTGTTTGAAAATTTACTTCTAGCTTCTGGGAATTTACAAAATTCGTGAAGATGAAATATTCTATCCTCAACTTCTTCCATACCTAAAATATCATTAGTTATGATATCTACGATGTCTTTAGAGAAAGTTTCTTGTTGCATTATTTGATGGAAAGCTCTACAGGCTTGAGACTTTATCTTTATATCTTGTTGAGATGATGCAAATTGTAAAAGTTGTTTTATATTACCTTGTTTTGCAAGCTCTGCATCATTTGATATTAAAGCAAAGATTGCAAATTCTAACCTATCTTGAGGTTCAATTTCTTTATTTTGTAAGAATTTGTTAAACTCAGCTGAAGAAGTATTAGAATGTTTAAATTGTTCTTCTAACGGTCTATAATATATTTTGTTTTGGGCATCAGAAAATGGACTAACTGAATTAGTCGCAGCAAAAAGTTTTTGTAATTCTATAATTGATAGCTTTTTCAATTATTTACCCCGCAGTAAAAATATCTAATTTAATTTTGTACATATATGACACATATGACTTTTTTTGTCAATAGTTAATAGGTGTATATTATATAGAATATATGACTTATTTATTATTATTCAAGCGATAAAAAGCTCTAATGGTTAGAGGAATTGTAGCCAAATATATAATATTTAGTACTGATAATGTAACCCATGGCTTGCTTATGATAAAACTTGCAACAAGAACTACAAAAATCATCATAGGAAATACCAAATATGATGGTATCTTTAATTTTTTAACTGATAGGGTTGGAATCTTACTAACCATCATAATAGCAATGATAAATAACATAAGGCCTGAGAATAGAGGATGTTTTATCTCTGTATATGTTGGAAAAATAAAGGATAACATCACTGGGAGTAAAGCACTTAGAGCCGCAGCTGGAGCGGGAATACCAACGAAAAAGTTATTCCATATTTCGTCTTGTGTTTCACCTTCTAACATAGTATTAAATCTAGCCAATCTTAGAGCACTTGCCATACAAAACATTGCACATAAAAACCAACCAAGACCTTTAATATCAACACTTGACATAGTCCATTGATATAAGAGGATTGATGGAGCCACACCAAAACTTAAAAAATCTGATAGAGAATCTAACTCAGCTCCAAATTTGGTTGAACCATTTAACATTCTGGCAACCCGACCATCAAGCCCATCTAAAATTGCAGCGATAAAGATAAAAAAAACGGCTTTTTCCCAATTTTCTACTATTGTAAAACGAATAGAAGAAAGACCAGCACAAAGAGCAAGCAATGTTACGATATTGGGTGCCATTTTATGATATGGCAACTCTTTTAGTCTTTCATTAGACTCTTTTATCTTAGCTTTTGAGCTTTGAATTTTCTCTACGACTTTATCAAGTTTTTTTGACTTAGCTGACAATTGTTTCTAGCTCCTCAGGATTATTTGAAAGAGATGCAATTACACTTTCACCTGCTATCATTGTTTGCCCAACATAAACTTGAGGTTCAACACCAGCTGGGAGATAAATATCTAAACGACTACCAAAACGAATTAACCCGAATCTTTCACCTCTTTTTAATTCTTGTCCTTCAGTTACTTCACATAAAATTCTTCTAGCAACAAGGCCTGCAATTTGAACAAATGCTAGTGGCTTTTTATCTGCTTTAGTTTCCATAAGAAGGATTTGTCTTTCATTATCTTTACTAGCTTTATCTAAGGTAGCATTAACAAATTTACCTGGCACATAAACTGACTTTGTAATTTTACCAGTAGCTGGCATTCTATTTACATGCACATTAAATACACTCATAAATACACTAACTCTGGTTACTTCTTTAGTTTTGTTAGCACCTTTTAGCTCTAATTCTTCTGGAAGTGGGCATTTGGTAATCATTTGAACTGTACCATCTGCAGGGCTGATTACTAAGTCATCATTATCTGGAGTTACACGAACTGGATCTCTGAAGAAATAATAGCACCAAATTGTTAATATAGCACCGACCCAACCAAATGGTTTATATAAAACACCTAAAAGTGCAGAAATTGCTGCAAACATTCCAACGAATCTCCAACCTTCTTGATGAATTGTTGGGAACAAGTATTTTTTCCAAGAAATATCCATAATTTTCATATTTATAATCCTAAATTTGTTTCGTTGTTAGATTTATTAGCATATAATCAAAATTATTACTAGTAAAAAAAATTCAAGAAATATGAAAAAAACTATTGTCTTTTATTTTTTTTTATTATAAGTTCACATCAATCTTTAAGGGGATGTGGCGGAACTGGTAG
>DHQH01000050.1:29085-35642 GCA_002410125.1 Alphaproteobacteria bacterium UBA5343 | reverse complement strand
CACTCTTTATGAATTTTCTTCATTTACCTGTGGTCATTGTGCAACTTTCCATACTAAAATTGCTCCACAGCTAAAAGAAAATTATATCAATAAAGGAAAGTTAAAACTCGTATTCTCAGACTTCCCATTAGGAGGTTTAGCAGGGGCTGCTTCAATGCTAACCAGATGTATTGATAAAAATCAGCATGAAAGCTTTGTAGATACTTTAATGGCAAACCAATTCAAATGGGCAAGAGCTAGAAACAGCAAAGAAATGTTAAATCAATATGCTTATGCTGCTGGTATGAGCGAAGAACAAGTAAAAACCTGTCTTGGAAATAAAGCATTGCTTGATGGCATTATGGCAGAAAGACAAAAAGTTATTAATAAATATCAAATCGGCGGAACTCCAAGTTTTGTAGTTGATAATGGTAAAAGCAAATATGACATTATCAGAGGTGCTGTTTCTTACGATTTATTTGCCGCTACCATTGATAAAAAATTAGCAGAATTGGAGGCTAAATGAGCAAAGATCAAGAAAAATTAGACGAGCTATCAGAAAAAATCGCAAAGACCAAGGATAAGATAGGTAAGAAAGAAGTAAAAGAGCAAGATAGAAATTCCTTTCTTTATGCTTCAAAAATGGGTCTAAGAATAGGTATGGAGCTATTCTCTGGAGTTTTAGTTGGAGGCTGTATTGGTCGTTTTTTAGATATAAGCTTTAATAAGTCCCCGATTTTCTTAATTATATTTTTATTTTTAGGGTGTATAGCTGGTATATTAAATATTTACAAATTTGTTAAATCTCGTGAAGAGGAGAATAAGTAAAATATGTCAGGTCCAGTAGAACAGTTTGAAATCAAACCAATAATTCCAATTCAAATAGGTGATTATGATGTCTCATTCACAAACTCATCACTCTTCATGGTAATTGCAGTTATAGTTGCAGTAACATTTTTAGGCCTCGCAACTAGAAAAAAATCATTAATACCAGGGCCATTACAATCAGTAGCAGAGTTGCTTTATGAGTTTATAGGCAGTCTACTTAAAGAAAATGTCGGACCAGAAGGTAAAAAATTCTTCCCGTTCATTTTTGCTTTATTTATGTTTGTAGCTCTTGGAAATTTATTAGGGCTTGTACCATATTCATATACCTTCACCTCTCAAATGGGAGCTGTTGGAGGATTATCAGTTTTATGTTTAATAGTTAATATCATCGTTGGAATCAAAAAGAAAAAATGGGGCTATCTACATACCTTTATGCCAAAAGGCATCCCAGTTGCCCTAGCTCCACTTATTATCCCAATTGAGATGATTTCGTTTTTATCAAAACCTTTTAGCTTAACTGTAAGGTTAGTAGCTAATATGACAGTTGGTCATATCATGTTAAAGATTATTGCAGGTTTTGTCTTTGCCCTTGGTGTAGCTGGTCTTGTACCAGTTCTATTCAATGGCTGTATTATTTTGTTTGAAACATTTATTGCTTTATTACAAGCATTTATTTACACCGTGTTAAGTTGCATCTATTTAAGCGATGCACTGCACGATCACTAAATTAGATTTAATTTAATATTTAATTTTTTTAGAAAGGAAAATTAAAATGGAAGCATTAGCAGCTAAATATATCGGTGCCGGTATGTGTGCATTATCAATGATGGCAGCCGCTTGGGGTGTTAGTAAAATTTGGACAACAATTATTTCTACAGTTGGCAGAAACCCAACAGTTAAAAAAGATGTAGACTTATATGGTTGGGCAGGTTTTGCTGCCGTTGAAGCGATTGCTCTTTATGCATTAGTTATCGCACTTGTTATGATTACTGGTTAATCTAATTTGAAGTGGAGTAACTATAAGGGGGTTGAAATAACTCTTAATACAAACCCCAAATCCTCCTAGTAGTTACTTCACTCTAATTTATTAAGTTTTTGGAGATATTAGAATGCCTCAATTAGATCCAACATGGATTGTTTCGCAAGTGTTTTGGCTTGTTATCTGTTTTGCAATTTTATTTTTCTTCTTTGCAAAATTAATCACACCAAGAATAGCAGGACCTATTGAAGATCGTCAAAAAAGAATAGATGATGACTTGCTTGCTGCCGAAAAACTAAAGCAAGAAGCCGAATCAGCAATGAAAGAATATGAAGAAGCCCTAACACTATCAAATCAAAAAGCAAATGAGATAGTAGAGGCAATGAAAGACGAATTATCAGATTATATAAAAAAAGAAGAAGAAAAATCATATAAAAAATTAGCAAAAAAAGTAAAAGCGAGCGAAGAAAAGATTTTAGAAACCAAAAAAGAAGCTCTAAAACAAGTAAAAGACATCGCTAAAACATCATCATCTCTAGTGTTAGAAAAACTAACCAATACAAAGTTTGATGATAAAATAATTACAAAAGAGATAAACAAATTGGCAGGTGAATAAAATATGTTGATAGCAAATATGAATATATCATCTAATACATTAGAAAATATCAAAGATACCATCACACTAGCTGTAAATAATGTTACAGTTGATGCCCATCATATGGTAGAAACTGTACACGAAGCTCATGATACTCATCATGCGGTAGGTCATGGTCACTTTTATGAAGATCCAACTTTTTGGGTTGCTATCTCTTTTATTGTTGTAATTATTGGATTAGCCAAACCAATTGGCAAAATATTAAAATCTATGTTACTTGCAAGAGCTGATAAAATTGATGCTAAGCTAAAAGAAGCAAGAAACTTAAGAGATGAAACTCAAAATCTTTTAGCTGATTATAAAAGAAAATATAAAAATGCCGACAAGCATGCAGATGAAATTATTGAAAAAGCCAAAGCTCAAGCAGAAATGATGAAAAAAGAAGCAATTGCTAAGCTTACTGCTGAGATCAAACTAAAAGAAAAAGAAACTGCTAGCAAAATCAAATTGATTGAAAAATCAGCCAAAGATGAAATTAACAATCTAGCTGTAAGCCTATCTGTTAAAGCCGTAGAAAAAGTCTTAAAAGAGAATATGAATAGCAAAATTGATGGAAATCTAATTGATGCTGCTATCTCTTCAATTCCTAAAAAGATTTCTCTAACTAAAATAGATTAGCTAAATTTTATCTCCCATACTTGCATTTTTAAAATAAATCTGCTACATATTGCCTCAAATATGAATTAGAAGTGTAAAGCTATGTCAGAAATTGAAAAACAAGTAACAGGTAGAAGAAAAAAGTTCGTTAAGGTGAAAACTGCTAAAGGCCGTAAAAGAGGTTCTACCAATTGGTTGCAAAGACAATTAAATGATCCCTATGTAGAAGCCGCTAAAAGAATGGGCTTCCGTTCTCGTGCAGCCTTCAAACTTATTGAATTAGATGAAAAATATTCATTCTTAGGTAGAGGTAAAAGTATTGTTGACTTAGGTGCAGCCCCAGGTGGTTGGACACAGCTTGCTGTACAAAGAAACAAAGGTCAAGGTCAAGTAATTGGTTTAGATATTTTAGAGATGGATGATATTGAGGGTGCAACAATCATTCAAAAAGACTTTACCGAAGACGATGCACCTGATATGTTAAAGGACATATTAAGAGGAAAAGCCGACATCGTGATGAGCGATATGGCTGCAAACACAGTAGGTCATCAACAAACCGACCATTTAAGAATTATGGCTCTTGTTGAAATGGCTTATGAGTTTGCCAAAGAAGTTTTAGAAGTAAATGGAGTATTTATAGCAAAAGTGTTCCAAGGTGGAGCACAAAAAGAATTACTTGATGATATGAAAGCAAATTTTGCTAAAGTTGGGCATTTTAAACCTAAATCATCAAGAAAAGGCTCTCCAGAAACTTATGTTGTTGCAACAGGATTTAAGGCAAAATAAGAAATGAAACCAGCAGCATTAATTCAGGCATTGATAGAATTAGTTACCGAAGATGATAAAAGCTATGTGCCAGCAGACACTATTTTATCATCATATTTCAAAAGCCGCATTTATATAAGCGACAAAGAAAGACGAAACATATCTTATATGTTTTGGGAACTTACTAGAAATAAAATTAGATTAAGAGCTATTATTGGTTCGTCTTATACCCCAAGACAATTAGTTGTTGGCTATCTAAGAGCAATCAGAGAATATGAAGAAGACGATATCGAAAGCCTATTTAACGGAGCTGATCATGCCCCTCAACCTCTAAGATTAGAAGAAAAAATCATCCTTAGTAAAAACTTTAGTGCCCAGCTAGAAGCTTGGCAAGAATTAGAGTGCCCAGAATGGTTATTAGATAGATTTGGCAATAATGTTAAAGAGCTAGAATATATGAAAAAAGCAGCTCATTTAGATATTAGAATTAATCGTTATAAAGCAACAATTGATGATATTTTAGATGAACTAGAAGAAGAAGGTATTAAAGCTGTTCCAACTAAATATTCTCCTTATGGTATCAGACTTAGCAAAAGAACTAATATTGAAGAGTTGACCTGTTTTAAACAAGGTAAAATTGAAATCCAAGATGAGGCTTCGCAATTAATATCAATGCTTTGTTTGACAGAAGAAGAAATCCAAAACTTAACAGAACTAAAGGTACTAGATTATTGTGCTGGTACTGGCGATAAGACCATGGCAATTTCTTCTATGATGAGTAACAGGGGAGAAGTTTTAGCTGCAGAAGCAAATCCTAAAATATTAGAAAAAATTGGTCCCAAGATGGAAAGAGCAGGCTCAAGAAATATCAAGCTAGCTAAGCAAGAAGAAATTGGCGACCAACAATTTGATGTTGTTTTAGTTAATGTTCCATGTTCAAGAACTGGTTTGTGGAGAAGAGTTCCAGATTCAAAATTTAAATTTAGAGAAACTGAGTTAACCAGATTTAAGATTGAACAACAAGAATTAATCCAAAAAGCCTCTTTATATGTAAAACCAGGAGGAAGATTGGTTTATACAACATCTTCACTCCTCCCTGAAGAAAATGAAGAGCAGGTAAATAAATTCATAAAAGAAAATAAAAAATTTGACCTTATGCCAATTGACTTATATTTAGTTGGTGGAATTAAAGAAGAGCGACCTGATTCTCATCTTTATTACTATAATATTACTCCATCTCTATATGGCACAGATGCTTATTTTGGTTGTGTGTTAAAGAAAAGAGGAAGTGAGAGAGAAAGAGATAGAGAACTGTTAAGGCAAATGTTAAAAGCCAAAGAAAAAGAAGCTGAAATTAAAAAACTTAGAACACTCAAGCAAGAAAGAGAGCGCGACACTGGCCGCAGCAGATGATTACAAACAAAAGCCTCCCACTTTAGGAGGCTTTTTATTTATCTAAATTTTTTAACCTTTGTCTCCAATCTAAACCACAATTAAATTTGGTATGATGGATTTTGTGCGAATGCCAAATTTTCGTAATCTTAGTTTATCATATTAGATAGATAATAAGAATTAAGAGATTATCTATGTTCCTACCACAAATCTGAAGAGTTTTTAGATAAGGTGCATAAATTAATTTGATGTGATTTAGCTAAAAAGACGAAGATTTAAGAGGATAACTCTTCGACGATGCCCTCTTTAGCCCCCTTAAAACAACTAGTAACTTCCTTCGCATTAAAAAAGTCAAAAATAGCTTCAAAAATAGCACAACCAGAGATGATTATATCAGCTCTAGCTTTTCCAATTAATGCATGATTTTTCCTTTGTTCAAATGATAATTTACAAATATTTTTAATGGTTGATTTAACAGCTTTTTTATCCATTTTATGATTGTCACCATCAATTCTTTTATAAACTTCTAATTTTTTATCAAAAGCTGCAATTCTAATAGCTGTTGAAGATGCTGCAATAAACTGTACTTTATGATTTTTTGCTAACTCCAAAATATTATTTTTTTCTTCAAAAGAAAACAAATAAGTCTTGGTTTTGTTAATCAGGTTGTTATATTTGTCTTTGTTATAATCAATTAGGTTTAGCTTTTGTGATGATGTAGCACTACCAAAAGGAATAGAAATCATATCAATAATTTTCACATCATCTTTAACTTCAGCCAGTATAACCTCACTACTTCCACCGCCAATATCATATAAAACTACATATTCACTAGATTTTTTTATATTAGGTTTTGCCCCCATTACAGTAAGTCTGGCTTCTTCTTCTGGAGAAATTAAATCAATATCAAGTCCTGTTACATCCTTTACTTTTTGCATAAATTGATATCTATTATCAGCCATCCTCATCGCTGCAGTTGCAATAAATCTATAATCTTTTACTTCAAACTCTTTCATTTTATAAGAAAATTCTTTTAATAAATTAAGAGTTCTATAAGAAGCCTCAGCTGTAATATTTCTAGTCTCAGCTAATTTATCACCAAGTCTAACATGGGCAGAATCATTATAAATAGTCTTAAGACCTTTAGCTGTTTTTTCAACGATTAATAATCTACAAGAATTAGTTCCCAAATCAATTGATGCAAATTTATCACCCATATTATTTTTCCTCTTTTCTATTTTTATAATAATTGTTTTTTCTTTTGTTATATTTCTTATGTCGATATTTTTTATTTTGTTTCTTCTTCGCATTTTCTTGAATATCTTTTTGTATCATATCCAAGATAATCCCTTCTCTAATTCC
>DHQH01000050.1:28162-28961 GCA_002410125.1 Alphaproteobacteria bacterium UBA5343 | reverse complement strand
GATAATCCCTTCTCTAATTCCACGATCCGCTACAGTTAATTCACCGATTGGCCAAAAAGAACAAATTGCCTCCATTATGGCACTTCCAGCAATTGTCAAATCAGCCTTAGAGTTTCCAATACATGGATGTTTCTTGCGACCATTAACTCCAAGTCTTTTGACTTTGCCAATCACCTTTTGGATATCATCAATACTCATAACCAAGCCATCAACTGCTGATCTATTATATTTTTGTAAGTTTAGATAAATCGCACCCAACACCGTAACTGTTCCAGATGTTCCAATCATTTGTACTGGTTCATTTTTTATCACATTTAGAATATTATGCTCTTTTTCAAATTCAATAAGTGCCGCCATTGTTTTATCAACTACTGCATCATAGGCAAGTTTAGTCATGTCCTTACCAGGAAAAGCCTCAGAAACTGTCACCACACCATAAGGAAGCGATATAGCACCAATAATTTCAACCTTACCATCATTATCAATCTTTGCCCAAGAAAGTTCTGTACTCCCTCCACCAATATCAAAAACCAATGCTCGGTGAATATTACGATTAAGTAGTGGCATACATCCAACAACTGAAAGTCTTGCTTCTTCATCAGAAGATATAACTTCTAAATCAAGCCCTGTATTTTTTTTCACACTATTTGTAAAATGATTACAATTTTCAGCTCTTCTGCAAGCAGCAGTCGCTACATATCTTTTCTTATAAATAGGTGAAAATTCATTTACCACTTCAGAGCAAATCTTTAATGCATTAACGGTTCTTTTGATTGCGGCATTTGATAGTTTTTCATTT
>DHQH01000050.1:15704-27930 GCA_002410125.1 Alphaproteobacteria bacterium UBA5343 | reverse complement strand
ATTTGATAGTTTTTCATTGTTAATAATACCTTCCCCAAGTTTAGTAACTTTAGAAAAGGTCTCAACAATCTTAAACGAGCCAGTAGGTGTAGGATTAGCAAGCACCAGCCTACAAGAGGTCGTACCCAAGTCGATAGCGGCATAAGTCTTTTGGTATTTAGGGATTACAATATCCCTTGATTTTCTTTTTTTAGTTTTATTTTTGTTATTCAAAAAAAAGTTATTACTATTTTTCCCCTTATATCCGCCGTTATAAGTTTTTTTATTATCCATAAATTTTCTTTTTCAGTAATTCTTTAAATAAGTATTTTTTTATACTCTAGCACAGATTATATTTTTTTTGAAATATAATTATATTTATCCATAAATATATCATTTGCCTGAGTAGGGGATAATGCCATAATCTTAGCATTCTCATGTAAATCAGTCTTAATTCCAAAGATAGGGTCTGCTTCTTCCTTAGTAAAACCTGCAATTAGAATAGATTCGGCGTAGGCACTAGCTCTGTCTGCATCCTTAATCATTTTTTTCATCTCGATAGGGTAAATAGCTGGTAAATTGAATCTTAAGTGAATTGCCTCTTGAATTTTATCTTCAATCTTGCGATATGAATCATCAGAAAAAGCATTTTTAGCAGGACCACATAAATCACCACCAAGATAACCTTCGCTCGCATCATGTAAAAGTCCAGCCAGCAACCATTGCCATTTTGAATAAGGGCTGTTTTTTAAGAAATCTTGATATTCTTTATTAGTATCAAACATCCATTCCATCAAATCAACAACCAAAACCGAGTGTTGAGCTACAGAAAAACCATAAGGGGTTTGGGTCATTCCGGCCCATCTACAAATTCTACTAAGTGATAATGCGATGTCTTCAACTTCTACATCAATAGGAGATGGTGATAATAAATCAAACCTTCTCCCGCTCGGACATCTAATCCAAGCACGAGACAATCCTTGATTTTTCTTTGTTTCTCGAGGTTTAGTAGTTTTTATTTCAGAACTAAATAAACTTTGCGGTTTATTCATTAGTCGTTTCCATAGATTTCAGTTCTAACGATTTTTCTAAGCTCATCAATTGGCACTAACTTTTTATTTTCATCCCTATAACACCAATAAGTCCAACCATTACAAGCTGGCAATTTTTGAGCAGCCGCTCCAATTTGGTGGATTGAGCCTTTTTCTTTATCCCAAACAAGTGAGCCATCAGAATTAATTTTTGCTTTAATTTTACCTTTTGGTCCATATAAAGTATCACCAACGGAAAGAAGACCTCTCTCAACTACATTTCCAAACGGAATTCTTGGTTGTTTTTTCTTAGATTTCATCTCTAAAAGTGACATATCATCAGTTGTTTTAATCTCTTTTAATCTTTCTTCTGAGCCTGCAATATAATTAGCATCTTTTTCAATGCCGATGTAACCTCTACCAAGTTTTTTAGCTACTGCAAGAGTGGTCCCTGTGCCAGAAAATGGATCTAATACTACATCACCTGCTTTAGTAGATGACATAATCACACGGTAAAGTAAACTTTCAGGTTTTTGAGTAGCATGAAGTTTCTTACCATCTTCACCTTTAAGTCTTTCTTTTCCAGTGCAAAGTGGCAAATGCCAGTCACTTCTCATTTGTAAACCGTCATTTAACTCTTTCATAGATTCATAATTAAAAGTATATTTAGCATCTTGAGACTTTGAGCACCAAAGAAGTGTTTCATGAGCATTGGCAAAACGAGTGCCTTTGAAATTTGGCATTGGGTTGGTTTTATTCCAAATAATATCATTTAATACCCAAAAACCAATATCTTGTAAGATAGTACCAACTCTAAAAATATTATGATAAGAGCCGATTACCCAAATAGCACCATTATCTTTTAAGATTCTCCTAGCTTCCCTTAGCCAATTAAGGGTGAATCTGTCATATTGTGCAGAACTTGCAAAATCATCCCAACTATCTCTAACACCTTCAACCGAAGTATTATCTGGTCTGGTCAAGGCTTCACCTAGTTGTAAATTATAAGGAGGATCAGCAAAGATTAAGTCAACAGACTTGTCTTCCATGCTTCTCATAACATCTATACAATCACCATTAATAATCTTATTAAGATATGGATTTTTATTGTCTTTTTTAGCCATATGAAACTCTATCCCTTATACTCTTATGATTCAATTTACCTGCCAATTACTCTGATGGCCATAATCTAATTAATATTATCTACCAAAATTTGTTATTATAAAGTTAATATTAGTAAAAATTCAGGAGTCGGATTGGATTCTTTTTATATTGTCATTGCGAGAAGCAACGCGACGTGGCAATCTCCCAACTTATATTAATAATTTTAAATTTTAATATAAGATTCATTTTATGAAAAAATTGACAAAAAACAATTAATCTATTAAAACAATAGTTAAATGTTTACAATTATTCACTTATTTAAATAAAAATTATGAGAAAATTAATTATTGGAGATAAAATCTCCGAGGGGAAAGCAAAAGAAGTTTTTGATATTTTTAATGCTGATTCTGTTGCAGTAAAATTTAAGGATATACTGTCCTATGATGGGGTGTTGCTTGAAATTGAAGGTATCGGCGAACAAAAATTGAAACAAACATTGTTGCTGAACCAACATTTTATTGAAGCAGGCTTTGAAACTATTATCATTGGTGAACAAGACGGTTATTTAATCACTAAATCGGTTAAACCGTTAGCCGTCGAATTCATGGCGACTTTTGACGCTTCGCGTGGGAGTATTTCAACCAAGTTTCCAACTCTTAAATCTACCGGTAAAAGATATTTTTTGTCGCCACTTGTTTATACCGCCTTTAAAGATAGTGTGGTTGTAGAAAATGGCGAATACAAAATAGTTTCCGAGCCAGGCGCTCTTAAAGGTAAAGACGAAGGTCTTTATGAGCAGATTTATCTGGACCCTAATATTGTTTTTGAGGATGATGGGGGTGATGATTTCTTTTGGTTATTGGTTCCAAACAAGGAAGCTGTTGATTTACCAAATAAAGAATTTTTATATATGTTAGATTCCAGTTTGGTGCCGATTGAAAAAGAAGATATGTATTTCTTGACCAGTCTTACTCAGGATATAGCATGGTTATTAAGAGATGCTTTTGGTAGTGGCTTTGTGAATTGCAAAGTTGAATATTGTCAAAATGGTGATGAATTTTATATCCTCGAGATTCCGACCAGTGATGAAATTGTTGTTACGGATGATATCAGTAAGCAGGTTTACCGTGATATCGTTGACGGGTATAGAAAACAAATATCCGAAGAAACGCTTGTTGAACAAGAATTTGTGTTAAAAGAGGATATTATCGCCCGTATAACCGACGAAGATAAGGAAAAAATACTTAATGGTTATAAAGAAATGACTTGTCGCCTTGAAGCTATGGAATAGTATTTTCCTTCCCTAAAAGAAAAACTCCGCTTTTACGGCGGAGTTTTTTTATACCTATTTCATTAATTCCCTAATTGGTTTATATGATTTTCTATGTTGTGGGGTGATGCCATGTTCTTTTAAGGCTTCTATATGGGCCTTTGTGCCATATCCTGCATTCTTTTCCCATAAATATTCTGGATATTTAACAGCTAACTCATCCATCATCTTATCTCTTGTAACTTTCGCGATAATACTAGCGGCAGAAATTGATATAGATTTACTATCCCCTTTAATCACATAGCTAGCCTCTGTTGGGAAATCTGTTGGTATTTTATTACCATCAATTATTGTATGATCGGCAACCTTACCCATATCTCTATAAGCTCTTTTCATTGCCTTAAAAGTCGCTTGTAAGATGTTTATTTCATCAATCTCTTCTGCCTCTGAAATTCCAACTCCAATTTTAGCATTGCCTTTTTCAGTCTCTATCATTAACAGGTTATATAATAGTTCTCTTTTCTTTTTAGAGATTTTCTTTGAGTCATTTAGATTTGCAATTAGTTCTTCTGAAATTTTTTCTCTTTCTAAAATCACTGCTCCAGCCACTACTGGCCCAGCCCAAGGACCTCGGCCTGCTTCATCAATTCCACAAACCTTCCCTTTAAAGCTATCCTCAATTTCAAAATCTGGCATTTTTTACCTTCTGGATGTTGTAAATGTATTTCGTAATTCTGCATATTTTACATTAGCACATATATCTTCATAATCATCATTAGCATAATGTTTATTAAGAATGTGTGCAGAACATTTATCAATAGTCCATTGCGAAATATAGCGTTTTGGTAATTTTCCTTTAGCTATCTCTTTTATTTTTAATAGACCTTGCATACTTTTACAATATCTCTTTTCAAATTCAATCGCTGTAACAACTGCAAATAACATTGATTTTGGGTGTTTGATTGCCAACTCTCTTAATTCTCTAATATTAGCAGGATTGTCATTTTCAATATTAACCTTTGCAAATTGGTCTTCCATCTTGTTATGGTTTTTAGCAAAGCTACCATAACTGCGACCAAAATTCATATCTTTATTAAGATGTGTATTTGCATTATATATGTGTGTTCCTACCATTTTATGATTTTTATTAGTAAATTCATCCCTACCATCAAGGCTACAAAATTCAGCCCTAGAAAACCAAATTCCTATATCACTAGCTTTTGTTTCACTTAAGTTTGAACTACATACTCTCGCATTTTTTAATTTGCAATTATGGATTTTAGAATCTTCAATACAGCTATTATTTATCACTGTTCTACCAGTCACAATGGATTCGGTATCAATCCAACTTCCATCTTCTTTGTTAACCTCTACATTAGCTCCAACAATTCCTCCAGGTTCATTCTTTATAACCTTTTTTCCATTGGTAGCAATAAAGTCTTTGTCAGCAATAATCCTAAATAATTTCTTTTTACCTGTTCCGTTGTTTTCTAATGCTTCTAAGTGATATTTACTATTCTTTCTCATATTTAAAATCTCTTTAATTATTAACAAACTCTGGCAAGGATAATTTCATATTTGGGCTATTTTGTCAAATAATAAAAATATATGCAAAATTCTATGCAACAATTATATATATCAACTGGACATTACCTATTAATTTATTTATAAAGGATTATCATATTTTTTGATTAAAACCTACCTCAAGTTCAGTAGGTTTGTTTATTTTAACAATAAAATCGGAGGTCATATTAAATGGCAAATGAAACAACACAGATGATGGATGGTAATGAGGCAGCCGCTTCAGTTGCCCACAGACTAAATGAAGTATGTGTTATCTATCCAATTACTCCATCTTCACCTATGGGTGAATGGGCAGATGCTTGGTCTGCTCAAGATAAGAAAAATATTTGGGGAATGGTTCCACAAATTCAAGAAATGCAATCAGAAGCAGGTGCTGCTGGTGCTTGTCATGGTTCTGTACAAGCCGGTTGTTTAACAACAACTTTCACAGCTTCTCAAGGTCTTCTTTTAATGATACCAAATATGTATAAAATTGCTGGTGAGTTAACACCATTTGTTATGCATGTTGCTGCTCGTTCATTAGCTTCTCATGCATTATCAATCTTTGGTGATCACTCAGATGTTATGGCTTGTCGTCAAACAGGTTTCGCAATGCTAGCTTCAAACTCAGTGCAAGAAGCTCATGATATGGCTGCAATAGCACAAACAGCATCTCTAAGAAGTCGTGTTCCATTTATGCATTTCTTCGATGGTTTCAGAACATCTCACGAAATCAAAAAAATCAAATTAATAAGCGATGAAGCTCTAAAAGAAATGGTAAAAGGCATTGATGTTCACTTTAACAATTCAAATGCACTAACACCAGATAATCCAAAAGTTAGAGGTACAGCTCAAAACCCAGATGTATTCTTCCAAACCAGGGAAGCTTGTAACCCTTATTACGATAAATGTGCAGCTATCGTTCAAGAAGAAATGGATAAATTTGCTAAAATTACTGGAAGAAAATATTCTTGTGTTGACTATGTTGGTCCTAAAAATGCAGAAAAAGTAATCGTTGTTATGGGTTCAGGTGCAGAAACAGTTGAAGAAGCAGTTGAGTATATGAACAATAAAGGCGAAAAAGTTGGTCTGTTAAAAGTAAGACTTTATCGTCCATTCCCAGCTAAAGAATTCTTAAAAGCATTACCAAAATCAGTAAAAGCTGTTTCAGTTCTTGATAGAACCAAAGAACCAGGTGCTGGTGGTGAACCATTATACTTAGATGTAGTAAATGCATTAAACGAAGCTGTTGTTTCAGGTGATATTTCTAAAATGCCAAAAATCACAGGTGGTAGATATGGTCTTTCTTCTAAAGAATTTACACCAACTATGGTTAAAGCTGTATTTGATAACTTATCAAGCAAAAAACCATTAAACCATTTTACAGTTGGTATCAATGATGATCTTAATAAAACATCTCTTATCTATGATGAAACATTAGATATGGAGGCAGATGATGTTGTAAGAGCAGTATTTTATGGTTTAGGTGCTGATGGTACAGTTGGTGCTAATAAAAACTCAATCAAAATTATTGCCTCTCAAGATGGTAAATTTGGTCAAGGTTATTTTGTATATGACTCTAAAAAATCAGGTGCTATGACAACATCTCACCTTAGATTTTCAGATCATCCAATCAAATCAGCCTATCTTGTAAATGAAGCAAACTTTGTTGCATGTCACCAATTCCCATTCACTCAAAAATTAGATGTATTAAAATTAGCTAAAAAAGGTGGTACATTCCTTCTTAATGCTCCTTATTCAGCAGCAGAAGTTTGGAATAAACTTCCAAAAGAAATGCAGCAACAAATTATCGATAAAGATCTTAAATTCTATTGTATTGATGCTGTAGATGTTGCAAGAAAAACTGGTATGGGTATGAGAATTAATACAATCATGCAAACATGTTTCTTTGCTATTTCAAATGTTCTTCCAAAGGATGAAGCAATTGAAAAGATAAAAGTTGCAATTCAAAAAACCTACGGTAAAAAATCTCAAGCAATCGTTGAAAAAAACTTCGCAGCTGTTGATGAATCTTTATCTCACTTAGAAGAAGTCAACTATCCAAAAGAAGTAACTTCTAAGCATAACAGGCTTGGTGCTGTTCCAGATACAGCTACAGATTTTGTTAAGAAATTAACATCAGAAATTATTGCTGGTAATGGTGATGAGCTTCCTGTTTCTGCATTTGAAGAAGTTGTTGATGGTACTTGGCCACTTTCAACTACTCAATATGAAAAAAGAACAGTAGCAACAGAAATTCCTATTTGGGATGAAACAACATGTATCCAGTGTGGTAAATGTGCTCTTGTTTGTCCTCATGCAGCAATCAGACTTAAAGTATTTGATGCAGACAAATTATCAGAGGCTCCTGAAGGTTACCGCTCAATGGATTATAAAGGTAAAGAATTTGCTGGTAAGAAATTTACAGTGCAAGTATCTCCAGAAGATTGTACAGGTTGTTCTATTTGTACAACATCTTGTCCTGCTAAAAACAAAGCAAATCCAGAAAGAAAAGCTATTAATATGTCAGTTATTGGTAACCATATTGATGTTGAGAAGAAAAACTGGGAATTCTTTGCAAATCTTCCAGAAGTTGAAAGAACAGAGTTAACCAACCTTAACCAAGTAAAACAAGCTCAATTACTAAAACCATTATTTGAGTTCTCTGGTGCTTGTGCTGGTTGTGGTGAGACACCTTATGTTAAATTACTAAGCCAATTATTTGGTGATAGAACAGTAATTGCCAATGCAACAGGTTGTTCATCAATTTACGGTGGTAACTTACCAACAACTCCATATTGCCAAGATAAAAACGGCAGAGGTCCTGCTTGGGCTAACTCATTATTTGAAGATAATGCCGAATTTGGTTTAGGTATGAGATTTGCAATTGACCAACAAGAATATTTCGCTACAGAATTATTAAAAGAACTATCTGTAGAAGTTGGTAAAAACTTAGCAAATGACATATTAAATGCAGATATGTCAGATGATGCAGCTATCGAAGCTCAAAGAGAAAGAGTTGTAACTCTAAAAGAAAAATTAGTTAAAATTGGTAGCGAAAAAGCAACTCACCTTTCTAAAATTGCTGATTATTTAGTTAAGAAGTCAGTTTGGATTTTAGGTGGTGACGGCTGGGCTTATGATATTGGCTTTGGTGGTTTAGATCACGCAATTGCATCTGGTAGAAATATAAACATCCTTGTTATGGATACAGGCGTTTACTCAAATACTGGTGGTCAACAATCAAAAGCAACTCCAATTGGTGCGGCTGCTAAATTTGCTGCGGCTGGTCGAGAGTTACCTAAAAAAGACCTAGGTATGATTGCAATGAGCTATGGTAATGTATATGTTGCCCAAATCGCATTTGGAGCAAAAGATGCACAAACTCTACAAGCACTAAGAGAAGCAGAAAGTTTTGATGGTCCATCAATCATTATTGCTTACTCTCATTGTATTGCTCATGGTTATAACATCGGTGCAAACGGTCTAGAACAACAAAAACTAGCAGTTGACTCTGGTGCATGGCCTCTATATCGCTATGATCCAAGAAATCTTGAATCAGGTAAAGCACCTCTTAAATTGGATTCAAAAGCACCAACAAAACCTATTGCAGAATTTATGCAAAATGAAACAAGGTTTAAAGTTGTTGAGAAACAAAATCCAGAAAGATATGCAAAATTACTTGAATCAGCACAAGCTGGTGTTGAAGAAAAACGCGAGTTAATGGAACATATGGCAGGATATACAGCTCCTAAAAAAGCTGATGACAGTGCTGCAGAATAATTCATTTGCATTATAAAAAGAAGAGGGAGGTAAATTTACCTCCCTTTTTTTTATAAATCTCTATTTATCGACTAGAAATACCTTAGAAGATAATTATATAACAATAACTAAAAATCAAAAACTAAAAACAGGGGATTGTAAATGACAAATATATTAGAAACAAAATATCTAGGGTTAAAGCTAAAAAATCCAATTATCATAGGCTCTTCCAATCTGACAAAAGATGTAAGTTCTGCAAAAAAAATGGAAGCCGCAGGAGCTGCAGCAATTGTTTTACCTTCCATTTTTGAAGAGCAAATAAAGCAAGAAAAAGAAAATATGATAAAAGCCTTAGAAGCTGGTTCTAATAGTTTTGCTGAAGGTTTGAATTTCATCCCCGAACCTGATGAATTAAAATTAGGACCAGAAGTTTATGTTGAAAATCTAAAATCAATAAAAGATGCTGTAAATATTCCAGTCATTGCTTCTATAAATGGTAGTACCTCTGCAGGTTGGGTAGAATATGCCAAAGTGATTGAAGAAGCAGGAGCAGATGCAATAGAGTTAAATATTCATGTTTCTCCTGGTTTTTTAACTGCAGAAGCTATTGAACATAGAATAATGGATATCGCTAAGAAGGTTAATGAGATTGTGAGTATTCCTGTTTCAATCAAACTATCAAATCAGTTTTCATCAATTGCAAACCTTTGCAAAAAGCTAGAGCAAAATGCAAAATGTGATGGTTTTGTATTGTTGAATCGTTTCTATTCACCAGACATAAATACCAAAAGTTTAGAGCTTTATTCAACAATAGATCTTTCAACTAGTGCAGAGCTTAGTTCAAGATTAACTTGGGCTGGTATTCTCCATAATAAAATAAAAGGCAATATCTCAATAACAGGTGGAGTGCATGATAGTAAAGATGTGATAAAGTCAATTATGGCAGGTGCTAGTTCCGTACAAATGGTTTCATCAATTCTTATAAATGGTGTTAAACATATAACAAAAACGATTTCAGAATTAGAGAAATTTATTAAAGAAAGCGATTATAGTAATTTAAAAGAGTTAAGGGGGGTCTTGAGTTTTGATAAATGTCCAAACCCAGAAGCCTATCAACGACAAAATTATATGAGACTATTAAAAACTTGGTCTAGTAATTAAGTTTTTTACCAACAAAAACATTGAAAAATAAATCATATAAGATTAAAATCAGCTTGCTCTATTATTTAGTGGGGCAAGTTTTTTACCCAAATTAAATTTTTTTTTATTTTTTATAAATAACAAAAATGGAGAATAAAACTAATGTCAAAAATACTTGTAACAAGCGCATTACCTTACATAAACGTAATTAAACATTTAGGTAATCTTGTTGGATCAATGCTTCCAGCATAACTAGGAGCTCAATCAGAAAACAAATCTGTAGAAGATTTATGTAAAGAAAAACATGAAGTTCAGAAAAGCAATCGCCGAACTTATAGCAATCTGGGTTGAGGGTAATAACTAGATCACTAAAGCAGAGCCTTGGGCCGTTATGAAATCAGATGAAGAAAGAGCAAAAGCTATTTGAGCTGTTTGTATTAACCTTGTTAGATTATTTTCAATTTGTTCAAATCCTGTAATTCCAGCTTCATCAAATAAGATTTTTGAAAAATTAGGAATTCTATCAGAGGTAGAACAAAATAAAAAAATGCCTGTAAATAATCTAAAAGATGATCTAACATATCTAAAAGCAGGTCACAAATTTACAGTTGGTGAGCCAGCATTTAAAAGAATAACACCAGAAAGAACTGAAGAGTTAATTCAAAAATACGGTGGTGAAGAGTAAGATATTTGGGAGTTTAACATGAGTAGAAGCGGATTTGATTTTAACCTAAAAACATTTCTTTTATTACTAAAAGATGTTGTGAAATTTATCACTTATCCAATTAGAAAACCATTAATTGGTATTCCTATATTGCTTATCATGTTCATACTCCCAACTTTTCAAGGTGTAAGACCAGGTGAAGTTCCAAACTGGTATTGGCAAAAACTAAACCCAGTAAAAAAAGTTGTATCAAACTTCGGTAGTGCCGTTAATAAATATTCAAAACCAATCCAACAACAATTCGGCAATATGGTAAAAGTCACCTCTGATGTTTTAGGAACGAACAAAGGAATAGATGCTAGTGGTGAGCCAAATATAAAATCTTTAGCCGAGCCAAGAAATCTAAAAGAAGAAGAATTGGAAATAGGTGAGACTAGAAGAAGAGCTTTTGGTGATGGTGAAATAATTAGTGATTATGAATATGAAGAAGATGATGATAATTATGAAGAATATTTAGGTCCTTTAGAATCTGTTGATAAAGAAGACTTTGGATTAAAATATGTTACAAATTCTGAGAGTTTAAAAGGTATTCCTCAAATTATAAATGCTAATGAATTAAAAATTAATGATACTAGAATTTTCCTACATGGAATTTATGTAGATCCTGAGTCAAGACTTGGCAAACAAGCCGCAGTATTTTTAGCAGCAACCATCAACAAAGAAGAAATAAACTGTGAGGTGCGAGCTTATACAGGTGATGATATACCAACCGCTATTTGTTTTATAGGTGATATTAACTTAAACGAAGCTTTAGTTAATTCAGGATTTTCAGAAAAAGTGATTAATGACTAACTTAATCTAGCATTGGAGATATAATATGTTACTACAACCAGTCTTTATGCTATCAGGCTTATTCTTATCAATTCTTGGGTTAACTATGCTTTTCCCAATTATCGCTGACTTATATTATGGTCATTCTTACTGGACTTATTTTTTTACCTCATCACTTATCTGTATTTTTACAGGTCTTGCAATGTTTTTAAGTAACAAGGTAAAAATAGACAAATTTAGTTTACATCAAGGTTTTTTATTAACTGTTGTAAGTTGGTGTATTCTTGCTCTGTTTTCTTCATTCCCTTTTCTTTTGTCAGGAACTACTACTAATTTTACTGATGCATTTTTTGAATCAATGAGTGGAATTTCTGCAACTGGAGCAACCATTCTTTCTGGCCTTGACGATATGCCAGCTAGTATCTTACTTTGGAGATCAATCCTCAATTGCCTAGGAGGTATAGGAATTGTTGTATTCGCCGTTGCTATGCTTCCATTT
Organism: Alphaproteobacteria bacterium UBA5343; assembly: GCA_002410125.1. Taxonomy (GTDB): domain Bacteria; phylum Pseudomonadota; class Alphaproteobacteria; order RF32; family UBA5343; genus UBA5343. The sequence goes on along the minus strand of DHQH01000050.1, from coordinate 16,087 downwards.
TTAGGTGTTGGTGGTATGAGCTTGTTTCAAACTGAAACCTCTGAATTTTCTGATAAAATTATGCCAAAAGTATCAGAGATAACAAGATTCATTATCTATATCTATATTGCACTGCTAATTCTTTGTATTATATCTTTAGATATTGCTGGTATGACTTTCTTTGATGCTGTGAATCATTCTCTTACAACTGTTTCAACTGGTGGATTTTCAACTCATGACAAATCAGCAGGATTTTTTAATTCTCCACTAATTGAATTTATAATGATTGTTTTCATGATATTAGGTGCCTTGCCTCTTACCTATTATGCACCATTATTTATGAAAGTTGATTTATCAGATTTTAGAAAAAACCAAGTTTCATTTTTCTTAAAAACTTTAGTTTT
>DHQH01000050.1:1500-15486 GCA_002410125.1 Alphaproteobacteria bacterium UBA5343 | reverse complement strand
AACATTATGGTTAAGTTTAACTAGCAAGTTTAATTTCCTAACAGCTCTAAGACTTTCTTCTTTTAATGTTACATCAATCATAACTTCTAGTGGTTTTGCAACAACAGATTATTGTACGTGGGGAGCTTTTGCCTATCCTGCATTTTTAATCTTTGCATTTATTGGAGGATGTACAGGTTCAACCTCTGGCTCAATTAAAATCTTCAGATGGCAAATAATGTTTGCCCAGATGAAAAAAACTTTAATTTCAGCGATTAATCCGCACCGAGTTTACAATTTAAAAATTGGTAAAAAAACTTGCCCAAATGATATAGCCTCATCAGTTATGACATTTTTAACAGCCTATGCATTTTGCTGGGCTATCTTAACTTTATTAGTAGCAATAACAGGCGTTGATATAATCTCTTCTGCTTCAACAGTCGCAGCTTGCATGACAAACTCAGGTCCTGGGCTTGGTAATATTGTAGGTCCTGCAGGAAATTATTCAACTCTCCCAGATTTTGCTAAATGGGTTTTATCTTTTGCAATGGTTTTAGGAAGACTTGAAATTATTACAATGTTGGTGGTGTTTATGCCTAGCTTCTGGAAAAAATAATCAATTATCTAGGGTAAGAGGCTCTATCTAAGCGATTATTGATCGCCAACCCTAGATTTTCATTTGGAATTGGCGCAACAGCAATTTTTGGTTGGCTCTTATCTCCATCAGCAAGTCTTAACATTGAAAATAAATTTGAAGCAGCTTCTAAAAAATCTCTTTTTTCACTTAAATTATAATCGCATTTCATCTTGCCAAATCCGATAAAAATTTCATCTTTTTCTGGAGATATTACATTTATTCTAAGTTTTTTTTCAGGAGCATAATGGCTAAGCAGTTGTCCAGGTGAGGTTGGTAATTTATGATTGCCTTTAGAAAATAAGATTGGCTCACCCATAAATTTTTCTATTTCTTCAACAGCTATTCCACCAGGTCTTAACATAACTATATTTTTGGTAGTTAAATCAATAATAGTCGATTCTAAACCAATTTTGCATTTGCCACCATCTAATATCATATCCACTTTTTCACCTAAACTATCATAAACATCAATAGCCGAAGTAGGGCTGATTGTTCCTGATACATTAGCTGATGGTGCTGCAATTGCGACCCCAGATTTTTCAATCAAATCCAGAGCTATTTTATTATCTGGGATTCTAACAGTCACAGTATTAAGTCCAGCACATACCATATCCATATTAGAACTATTTTCTTTTCTATTTAATACTAAAGTTAAAGCTCCTGGCCAAAACTTACTAGCAAGCCTTATTGCTCTCTCATCTAAAATAGCAAATTCCTTGGCTTGTTCTATGTCTAAAATATGAGAAATTAATGGATTAAAACTTGGTCGCCCTTTAGCTTCAAATATTTTAGCAACCGCCTTATTGTCAAAAGCATTAGCCCCAAGTCCATAAACTGTTTCTGTAGGCATAGCAACAAGTCCACCTGTTTTTATAACAGATGCTGCTTTTTCGATTGTTTCACTTGTTGCTTCATAAATATTTTTCATAACGAATGGATATATATCGTCTTTTATTTATAAATTCAAGATTTTTATCATCAACACCTTAAAATTTAATGTTAAGAAAAAACCTAATTTATTGCGATGCATTATATAATACATTATATTATAAATATGAAAGAGAAAATATAAGGATAATAAAATGCTCGAAATAATGTTTGCTAAAAACACATTACCCAAAAAAGATGCTCTTGCTATCTATCTCCCAGAAGGGGATGTTAAGTCATCTATCTATAAGAAGCTCAATTCAAAAACTAGCAAAGCCTTAGATAAAGCAATTGAAAGCTCAAGATTCGAAGCCAAATTAGGACAAATTATAGAAATTATGGCTCCTCACGGTTTGCATGTTAATCGAATTGTTGTAGTTGGTTTAGGTAAAGTCAAAAAAATCACCGAGCATATTTTACAAGAAGCAGGTGCAAAAGTTGCAAAAAAATTACTCAAATCAGGCGAAGAAACAATCCAGTTTATGATTGAAGAAATTGATGGAGTAAAAATTTCAGAAACCGAAATCGCAACCAATATTGCTTTTGGTGCAAGAATAGGTTCTTATACTTTCTTAAAATACAAAACCTCTAAGAAAAAAGAAGTTTATCCAAGTTTAGAAAGAGCAGTATTTTTAGTGTCAGATATTGAAAAAGCCGAAAAAAGATACAAACATTTTGAGGCTATAGCCAATGGCATCAGCATGACCAGAGATTTTGTGAATGAACCACCAAACTATCTAACTCCAAAAACCTATGCTAAAGATATTGCAAGACTTTCTTATCTTGGAATTGATGTTGAAGTTATAGAAAAAGAAGAGCTTAAAAAACTTGGGATGAATTTACTTTTAGCAGTAGGGCAAGGATCAACCTCTGATGCCAGATTAGTAATTGCAAAATGGAATGGTGATAAAAAAAATGATGACTATCCAATCGCTTTAATTGGTAAAGGTGTTACCTATGATACAGGTGGTTTATCTCTAAAGCGTCATGATGGTCTTCTTAATATGAAAACAGATATGGCAGGATCTGCAACAGTTATTTCAACTATCAAATCTTTAGCTCTTCAAAATGCTAAAGTAAATGCAATCGCTGTTATTGCTATTGTAGAAAATTCTATTTCAGCTAATGCTTATAAACCAGATGATGTAATTACTTCAATGTCAGGTAAAACTGTTGAAATTGCTCATACTGATGCCGAAGGAAGATTAGCTCTTGCCGATAGTATTACCTATACTCAAAAATTCTATAAACCAAAAGTAATCATTGATGTTGCAACTCTAACAGGTGCAGCTGTGGTAACATTTGGGTCTGAATATGCTGCCATTTTATCTAATAGTGATAGTTTATCAAAAGAGTTTAATAATGTTAGTAAAGCCACAGGTGAAAAAATTTGGAGATTACCGTTAGACAAGGCTTTTGCAAAATTACTAAAATCAGATATTGCCGATATCAATCATCTCGGAACAAGAGAAGGGCAAACTATTAATGCTGCTGAGTTCTTACATGCATTTGTTGATGATAAGAAAACCAAATGGGCACATCTTGATATTGCAGGAACAGCCTATATAGATAAGCCTGGAACTTTCCATCCTAAAGGAGCTACAGGCTATGGTGTTCACCTTCTAAATGAATATATCAATACCAACTATAATAAATTCAAAGATTAATCACAAAAAAGGGAGGCTCCAACCTCCCTTTAATTTTATCTTTTCCTAAATCTAAAAATATATCAAAAATCAAAACCACAACCTAAACTTGACTTTAAAATATTAGAGGAGTTTAATAGTTGAGAGTGAGCATGAGAAATTAGAGGTAAGTATGGATATAAAAGATTTTACTAAAAATACCATTCAAAATATAATAGATGGAGTTTCAGAGTTAAAAGAAAGTAATAATGATGTCATAACAGGGCATAGTCAGCAGACTAATACACAGCTAGTAAAGTTTAGTGTGAGTGTTAAAGTTAATAGTGATGAAAGAATTATTGTATCTACAGGAAGTTCATCTTCGGGGCGTAATGGAGAGGAAGAAAATATATCTAAAATTGAGTTTAGTATACCAATTGACATATCAAATATTCCAAACAGAAATGGAGAGTAATTATGTTTGAAGATTTAATGAATGATAAAGTAGAAATAATAAAAAAAGATGGTAAAGTGATTAAGAATTTGAAAGCTAACTGTCAAAATAGCAAAATATTTATACCCAATGGTAATATTGTTATAGAAAAAGGAGATGTTATTAATAGATTATGCTCAAATGGTGCAGAAGAAAGTTATACTGTTATTAAACCAAATTTCCAAGAAGGTATTGCAGGTATACCATCACATTACCAGTGTGAAGTAAAAGATAAAGATGATGAAAGTGATAAGAAAGAAATAAAACAAGTAAATAATACAACATATAATATTTCTGGTCCTGCCCAAATAGGAGATAACAATCAGCAAGTTATAAATGAATTAAAAGGGTTAATGAATAAAATTGATAATTCTTCATATACAACTACAGAAAAAGAAAAAGCCAAGTCATTACTAAAAGAGGTTTTCGAAAATAAAATAATCTTAAATGTTATGCCAGATATTGTGAAGAAGATGATAGGTGTTTTGTAATCTAAATTACAATCTGATGGATTTTTTAATAAGGTGTATTGCCCAAGTATAATCTGAAGGATTTTGTGCGAATAAGGTTTATAGTCTTAATATATTATAAGAGATTAGTTTTAGGCGATGAGAAATTTTGCGATTGATTTTAGCAATTACTAAATGACTTGAGCAAAATATTCGAAATCAACGACAAAATAACTCTTAGAATAGATTACTTCCTATTGAAGAGTTTTTCAATGTCGGATAACTTCAACTCCACATAAGTAGGTCTTCCATGATTGCACTGCCCACTATGAGGGGTCGCTTCCATATCTCTAAGCAACTTATTCATCTCTTCAAAATTAAGCACTCGACCAGATCTAACTGAACCATGACAGGCAATAGTTGCGATAATATTATGGATTTTATCCGATAGAGAAATTTGCGTTCCATGCTCTGCCAAATCATCAGCAATCGATTTAATCAAACCTTTAATATCTGTTTCCCCAATCAGTGATGGAACTTCTCTGACAACAATAGTATTATCTCCAAATTCTTCAATTACTAAACCTAATTTTTCTAAATCTTCTATACAACCCATCATATAATCAAAGCCGCTAACATCTAGCTCCACAACCTCTGGAATAAGCAGCATCTGTCTTTGAATTTTACCATTCTCAAAATTATGCTTCATATCTTCATAAACAAGTCTTTCATGAGCTGCATGTTGATCAATTATGGTAATTCCATCTTGAGTTTGGGCAATGATATAATTCTTATGATATTGCGCTTTTGCAAGACCTAATGGTTTTTCAAAATCAGTTTGTACCATATCATCATTAACCATCTCTGTTTTTACAGAAACATTATCTTTAATCTCTGGCATATAATCATTTAATTCTAAATTATTTCCATAAGATTTGTTGACTGGTTTTGCTTGATATTGAAAATTCTCAACTCTTCTTGTCTCATATAAATTAGATTGTGCTGGGGTTGGTGTGTTATTGGTTGCAATATAATCAATCGCATTTGATGATAATGTATTACTAGCCAAATGACCTGCCGAATTAATTGCATTTCTAATAGAACTAACTAAAAGTCCAGTAACTAATTGCGAATTTCTAAACCTAACTTCTGCTTTTGCAGGATGCACATTAACATCCACATCAATTGGTTCAACTTCAATAAATAAACAAGCATAAGGGTATCTCCCACCTGCTAAAAATTCATTATAAGCACCCTTCGTCGCACCAAGTAATAATTTATCTCTAACTGGTCTACCATTCACGAAAAAATATTGTGCCAATGAATTATTTTTATTTAAAGTTGGTAGTGAAATATGCCCATAAATTTTTACATTCTCTCTTTGCTGATTAACCAAAATTGAATTTTCAGCAAATTCTTTTCCCATAATTTTTGATAGTCTTTTTTTCTGAGCATCAAACAACTCACCTTGCTCAGCATTAAGAGCAATTTTTTTCTTAATTCCATCATCAAGATAAAATGCAATTTCAGGATTCGCCATTGCGATTCGATTGATAATATCAACACATTTTGCAGTCTCGGTTGAACTAGCTTTTAAGAATTTTAGACGGGCAGGGGTTGCAAAAAATAAATCTCTAACTTCAATCTTAGTACCATAATTTAGTTTTGCCGGTTTTATATCTTTTTTATTCCCGCCTTCAATTACCAACTCCCAAGCATTATCATCATCTTTGGTTCTAGTAGTTATACTAACTCTGGCAATAGAAGAAATTGAAGGTAGGGCTTCACCACGAAAGCCCATAAAATTGATATTAAATAAATCATTATTTTTAAGTTTTGAGGTAGCATGCCTCTCAATACATTTTGATAAATTATCTCTACTCATTCCATGACCATTATCCAACACAGATATTAAAGATTTACCACCATCAATCAGAGTAACTTCAATTTTAGTAGCTCCAGCATCAATTGAGTTTTCAACCAATTCTTTTACAACTGAAGAAGGGCGTTCAACCACTTCTCCAGCTGCAATTTGATTAACCAAATTATCAGGTAAAACTCTAATTTCAGGAGTATCTACCATTAAGACCTACTTTCTTGCTTTTCTAATCTTTTTAATCAGATTTTTTGTTGAGTTGTCAGATGTTTTAACATTCTTACCAGCTGAAATTTGTGGTAAAATCTGATTAGCTAATTGCTTGCCAAGTTCAACACCCCATTGATCATAAGAATTAACTTGCCAAATTACCCCCTGAACAAAAATCTTATGTTCATATAAAGACACCAACATACCCAATGTGAATGGATCAACTTTCTCAACCAAAATCATATTTGACGGACGGTTTCCAGAAAAAGCTCTATGTTTTTTAAGAAGAGCAATATCTTCTTTATTTTTCTTCATTCTGATAAGTTCTTCTTCAGCTTCTTTTTCAGTCTTACCTTTCATCAATGCTTTTGCTTGTGCTAATACATTTGCAAGTAAGATCTCATGATGATTTCCAGTTTCATTATGAGAATGAATTGGAGCAATAAAATCGCAAGGGATTAAATGTGTGCCTTGATGGATTAATTGATAAAATGAATGCTGTCCATTAGTTCCAGGCTCACCAAATAAAATCGGACCAGATTGATAGTCTAAATATTTACCATCAAATCTAACACCCTTACCATTGGATTCCATATCTGCTTGTTGTAAATATGCAGGGAAACGATGTAAATATTGATCATAAGGAAGTACCGCATAACTCTCAGCACCAAAGAAATTATGATACCAAACACCTAAAAGACCCATAATAACAGGGATATTATTTTCTAAAGGAGTAGTTCTAAAATGCTTATCAATCGCATTACCACCCTCTAGTAATTTTTCAAAATTATCCCAACCAATTGCAATCATAATAGGAAGACCAATAGCAGACCACATAGAATATCTACCACCAACCCAGTTCCAAAATTCAAACATATTCTTTACATTAATGCCAAATTTTTTCACTTCTTCTTTATTTGTAGAAACTGCAACAAAATGTTTTTTAACAGCAGTTTTTCCAAGCTCATCAATCAACCATTTTCTAGCAGTATTGGCATTTGTCATAGTTTCTTGAGTAGTAAAAGTTTTAGAAGCTACTACAAATAGGGTTGTGTCAGGTTTGCATTTTTTCAAAACTTCAATCATATGAGTGCCATCAATATTTGATACAAAATGCATATCTAAACCTTTTTTGCAATATGGTTTTAATGCTTCAACCGCCATTACAGGTCCAAGGTCAGATCCTCCAATTCCGATATTAACAATCGATTTGATTTTTTTACCGCTATGACCTTTCCATTCGCCAGATCTAACTTCATCAGAAAAGTCTTTCATCCTTTTTAGAACATTATTAACTTCAGGCATTACATCTTCGTCATCAACAAAGATTGGATGATTATCTCTGTTTCTAAGTGCTGTATGAAGCACCGCTCTATTTTCTGTAGTATTAATTTTTTCACCACAAAACATCTCTTCAATTTTTTCTTGTAAACCAGCAGATTTAGCAAGATCAATCAAACTATTGAAAACTTTTTCATCGATTCTATTTTTAGAAAAATCAAAAGTAAGTTTATCTAAATCAATAGTGTATTTTTTATATCTATCTTTATCTTCCTTAAACATATCATATATATGTTTTTTAGACATTTTTTTTGATAACGATTCTAGTTTTTTCCATTCTTTGGTTTTATTAATACTCTTCATATTTATACCTTCTATTTAATTTGAAAATTATCCTCTATTATAGCCTCTATTGAATCAAAATACAGGCTTTCATATTAGTTATTACCAACCTTAACAAATAACAATTCATCACTCTTAATATGAGTTTTAATAGCTTCATTTACTTCATCTAGTTTAATATTTTTAACCATATCATTTCTCTTTTCTAAAAAATCAATCCCAAGCTCGTGATATTGCATTGCTACTAGCATAGATGAAATATCAGAGATACTAGAAAATCTTAGATTAAAGCTACCAATCAAAAATGCCTTAGCATTTTGTAATTCTTTCTTTGTAATTCCATTTTTTGCTATTTTTTTTATTTCTTTTAAAGTGATATTTTTTGCATTCTCAAAATTATCTTCTGTTGTCGCAAAATAACCATTAAACATAGGAGCATATTTCTCGATTCCAAGATATGTGGCAATCGAATAAACCAGACCATTTTTCTCTCTAACTTTATTCACTAATCTTGAAGAAAAAGACCCTCCACCTAAAATATAATTAGCAATATATAGTGGATAAAAATCTTTGTGAGTTCGTTTTACTGATTTACCTGCAAACATTACTACATTTTGTGGGAAGTTTTTCTTCATATTTATTTGTTTATTTTCAATTTCAAATTTTGGTTTAGGTAGAGTTTTATGTCTTTGCTTAAATTTTAATTCACCAAATACCCTATCCAAGTAGCTACTAATCTCCTCAGGAGTTATATCGCCACTAACTCCAATTATTAGATTCTCTTTCACAAGTTTTTTACTAACAAAATTTGCAATATCTGCTTTTGAAATATTTTTAATCGATTCGATTTTTCCGATTCCAACTCTAGAATAAGGATGCTCCCCAAATAATTCTTTATTTAGTTTTTGATTTGCTAAAAAATAAGGTGATTCTTCTTGTTTTTTTATCCCTGCAATAAACTGCAATTTAACCCTCTCAATATCATCTATATCAAGTCTTGGATCTTTTATAAATTTACCTAAAATTTCAAATGCTCTTTTTTTGTTTTTCTTTGTAGTAAGTAAGCTACCTGAAAAACTTGTTTTATCTGCATCAAAGCTAATAGAAATAGCTTTTCTTTCCATTTCCAAATCAAGTTCGTCTGATGTTTTGTTTTTTGTGCCTTCTGTAATTACCGCAGCAACCAGATTTGCTAACCCAACTTTGGTATTGTTATCATAAGCGCTACCAATATTATCAAACATAAAATTAATTGATATTATAGGATTCGTTTTATCTTCCATGAGCCATGATTTTATTTTATATTTTGGACTTGTAACTTCTTTAATTTCTGCCTTAAAGTTTTTCTTTTTTAATATTGCACCATCGACAATCTCTTGTGGATTAAAGCTAAGCATATTTTTGAAGTTATAAATCCCAAAAGCGATTCCCAGAATCAAACTAATGGTTAAAATATTTTTTAAAACATAGCTATTACTTTTTCTTCTTCTCATTTATCTTTCCCTTTTTCAGGCATTAATAATCCGCTTACAAATGATGCATTATTTATCAATTCGTTTGCAACTTTTTTTACATCTCCCATATTAACTTTTTTAATATCTTCTTCCCAGCTCTCAATTTGCTCTAAACTCATTCCACTAACTATAAGTCTTGCCACATTTTGAGCTTCGCTCTCAGGGTTGTCTCTCAAAAATACCAATCCTGAAATCATTTTTTCCTTCTCTTGCTCTATTTCTTTTCTTGTTAAATTATTAGTTATATTTGTGATCTCTTCATCTATTATATTTATAATTGCTTCTGTGTCTTCATCATTATTAGGAGTAAACCCAATCACAAAACGCGCCCCATCAAGACTAACCCCATTATAGTAACTATAAACTTCACTCGCTAACTTATCTTGTTTAACCAGTTTTTTATATAATTTTGAGGTAGAGCTACCTGCCAACAGATTAGAAAATATATCTAAAGCATAGCTATTTTTTTCTGCAATATAAGTTCTTCTCCATGAATTTTTTTGAATAAGTTTATGTTCCATCTCTATCTTTGCTCTTACTTTGTTGCCTTTCTCAGATTTCTCAAATCTTCTTTTTTCTACTTTATTATTTTCTTTGAATCCAAAATATTTATTTGCAATTTTTTTTCCTTCCTCTACTTCCAAATCGCCAGCAATTACCAATACAGAATTATTGATTCTATAATGTCTATTATAAAAATCCATTATATCTTTTTTTGTGATATTTTTTATATCTTCGATTCTACCGCTTATTGGGTGTGCATATGGTGAGTTACCCCATAGTAAAGACTGTTTTTTCTCTTCTAGGATAGCTTGAGGGTTGTTTTTTATTCTTGAAAACCTCTCTTCAATAACTACTAATTTTTCTTTTTCAAATGCATCATCAGGAATATTGAGATTATCCATTCTATCAGCTTCCATATAAAGGGCTAATTCCAAATTCTCTCTACTCATAGATTGATGATAACAAGTATAATCATAGCTAGTCATAGCATTATCAACTCCGCCAAATTTTGCAATAATTTTTGAAAATTCAGCATCTTTAATTTTATTAGTCCCCTTAAACATCAAATGCTCTAATAAATGAGCTAATCCATATTTGCCACTTTCCTCATCAATAGCTCCCACCTTATAACAAAGCATAGATGTCGCAATCGGTGCTTTATGATTTGGAATAATCACCACCTGCAATCCATTTTTAAGGTAAAATTCTGTGGCATTAAATATCTTTGCTTCAGAAATATTGGTCACAAATATGGTGCATAAAAACACCATTAAAAATAATTTTTTCATATTAAATTCCAGATATGTATATTTAAGATAATTTCTTATTTATTCACATTAATTGATTTTGTCTTTTCGAGCAATAGAATTTCACCATTGCTAGGTTCTTCATCTATTGTTTTTTCTGTAGGTCTAATTAAATCAAAATTATCAGGTATTGTTAATGGTGCATATGTTACTACACTCAACTCATCAGGAGCCTCTCTTATCAACCCTAATCTCTCTCTCATTTCATAACGAGTACAACCAGTTAAAAGTAAAGCTAATAACAATAACGCTATATAGCGATTCTTTAACATCATAATTCCTTCTTATGAAAAAACAGACTATGAATAACGATAATGGTTGCCCCAATGCAAATAAAGCTGTCAGCTATATTAAATGCAGGCCAATGATAATTTTTATAAAACACATCTAAAAAGTCAAAAACAGCCCCAAATCTAAATCTGTCAATCACATTACCAATCGCTCCACCAATAATAAAGCCAATTGCAACTTGTAGAGTCTTTTCAGTTTCTTTCCTAAGCCATGCAATCAAAAACACAGCGATTAATATAGAAACAGTTGCTAAAATATAAGGACCATACTCATGTGAGTTTTCAAACATGGAAAAACTAACCCCTTTATTCCATGCCTTAACCAGATTAAAGAAACTTGTGTAGTTAATGCCTTGCACTTCTGCTAATATAACATCCATTACTATATATTTTGATGTTTGATCTAATATCACCACAAGAAAAGCTAAAGATAATCCTAAAATCATAAAAACCTCGTATTCTTTTATATTTATTTTATGTCAATACTACATAAAATATCCTTTTTACTTACAAAGTCAATGCTGCTTATGTTTCACTAACAATTATAGTTACTGACTAGTCCAAATAATGCGGTAACTCCATAAAATATCATTATTTTTTAATTCCATATTTTTACCAGAGCATATCTCTTTTATTTCGGTTTTTTGAACAGTCTTTTTAATAAGCTCTCCAATAATAATCTCATTATCGACAGTTTTTAAAACCAATCTATCACCTCTTCTAATGTCTGCATTCGGTGATATAATCAACATATTACCAGACTTAAACCAAGGTTCAAACTTATTCGTTGTAATATCTATTGCAAAGATTTTATTATCTTGAATATTAGGGAACTTAATCGCATTACAATTTTTTCTGATTAATGCTCCATTGTCATCAATATGTTTTTTATCTCCTAACTTCTCAATATCAATCAAAGCAATAGTCTCAGGCTTATAAGAAATTCCCTCAGCTTTAGACAAAGCGATAAAATCTTCAAAAGTAATATTGCAGGCTTGTAAAACCTTGTTCACGCTCTCCATTGATGGCCATCTAGGGTTTCCATCGGGTCTAAACCTTTTACTCTTATTAAAGCTAGTTGCATCAAGTCCAGCAAGTTTTGCCAGTCCCGACGGTGTTGTTTTCAACCTTAAGGCGAGTTTATCTATAGTTTTCCACAATTCATTACATTTCATTTCATATACTCCAAATCATCATAAAATAAAGGTTCTTATATAAAATAATATATAAAAATATTTCTAAATAGGAAGTTATTCTTTTTTTTAGGTTGAAATACCTACAATTTTATATATAAAAACATAATCTATAATATTAAAAATTGTACCAAATGTAAAGGGGGTAAAATGAAAATATATAAGGGTTTTAATAAAAATTATTTATCAACTAGAAAAAACATAAAACCTTTTATGAGTGTAGAAGAAGTATGGTTCTGGTATTGTAAGTGCCAGATTTCAAGGAATAAAGACGGATATTGTAATACCAAAACTGATGATGAATTCACAAAAATCCCCAATAAGAATTTATTTGACGGTATAGAGAGTTTCCAAAAGAAAAATAATCTAAAACCTGACCGTATAATGAACCCAGATGGTGAAACCGAAAATACGGTTAATAAGTCAAATTTCACCAAACATATTTTTGGTGAGATTAAAAATACAATTAATAACAAAGATATTACTAATATTAAAAAAAATATTTTTCCAAAAAATAGCAACAAAAATAGCGTTGTGTTTAATTCTATTAGAATTGCCAGAGAAGCTAAAAAATCTGCTGGTAATATAAGAGGAAAAGGATATAATGATAAATATAAACATTCTAAAATTAGTTGTGATGCTGCACAAAATGGTGTTATTGGGGATATGACTGTTGGTGCTATGGGGGCTGCAAAAGAATATAAGCAGGTGTATATAGATAAAGATAATACTCCTTGTGAAGCGATTAATGATTGGAAAGCTGATTTATATGGAATAAAATCAGGATTATTAAATCCTTATGGAGATTGTGATGAGATGGTTCAAAAAAGATACAAGAAATATAAAAAGTAAATTATTAAAAACTTATAATATCATTATTAATATATTAGTAGGAATAGCAATTCTTATTACATTGTGTAGTATAGTTTTCAAATATTTGGACATAAATTATGATGATTTGATGCCAACATGTGTAGATCAAGATACATTAAAATTTGTAGATTTATTATATGTTGCAAGTTTTATCTGCTTAGCAATCACTCTTGCTTTTGGTAAAAGATATATGTTTTTATTATGGTTTGCTTTTATTGTGTATGTATCTAGCAATTTATCAATGATAAGAGATATAGAGTTATCATCGGTTTATGAAATAAAGTTTGATGATGAAGATTACTATAAGAACACCATATCAGAAAACCCTGAAAGATACCGCTGTTTAGAAGAAACATCAGTCCTTGATTGGTAGCAAATATTTAAAAGGTTAAAATATGAAAAAATATCTTTATTTGGCTTGTTTTTTACTGTTTGCAAGATATGTGCATTCATCAATATCAATATTTACATTTATATATTTAATTATATTAATAATGAGGAATAAAACTACTAGCTATAAGATGATATCTCAACACTTAATAAATATTTATTTTCTACCTTTTGTAATAGATGCTATAATGCTTATTATTGTATATGCTATTCACAATGAGCTTATAGAAAATAATATATACATTAATATAGTTATGATGTCATTTTTACTGTATTATGCTTTGTTAATTATCAGCACTATATATTGCCTTGCAAAGAATAAAACACCGTCATTATTATTCAACAATAAATAGTTTTAATCTAATATATACATATTTCTATATTTAATAGAGGAAAAGATGATGAATAATATTTTTAATAAAATAGCACAATATATGGCTAAATCACTACAATTAGTTATAGCTATTATAGCTTGGATAATTTTATTATCGATAGTATATGCCGCATTTACAGACGGAATTAATTACGATTCTTGTATAGATACTGGTTTTTGTGAAGAAGGAGAAGTTATAACAGCTGGAGATTGCGGAGAAGTTA
>DHQH01000050.1:0-1278 GCA_002410125.1 Alphaproteobacteria bacterium UBA5343 | reverse complement strand
AAGATTGCGGAGAAGTTACCATCAGTCAAGAAGTTTGCAATGAATGTGGCTGGGAGTGGCGAGAAAAGAAAAAAGCCTGTCAGCTACCATAAAATTATACCACCAACAAACCAAATCAAACTCGCTAGTTATTTAACTAGCGAGTTTTTTTATACCCAAAATTTAAAAATTCAACTTTAAAAATCAGGAGAAAGAAAATGAAACCAGATTGGTTATGGTGGGCAACCGCCGTAGAAATACCCACTGTTGCAGGGTTATTTTGGCTATTCTTAAAATATAAAAAAGATGCCGAAAAAGAATGCAACTGCACCAAAACTCGCTTTGATAATTCGCTAAGCGATATCAAAGAAAATATCGCATCTTATAAGCTAGAGGTCGCTAAATCCTACGCTTCAATTGCATATCTTAAAGATGTCGAAAATCGCTTAACAAATCACCTTTTAAGAATTGAAAAAAAATTAGATGTTGTCGGAAAGGATAAATAAATGACCGAAAAAAATTATTGTAACCATATCAATTGTTCACCTGTAGAAATTTTAGCCAGAACTATATACGGAGAAGCCAGAGGTGAAGATTTAAAAGGCAAAGAAGCAATTGCTTGCATAGTTCTAAATAGGGTTAAAAAAGCCAAGGAAAATGGTGGAGTTTTTTGGTGGGGAAATACTATAGAAACAATATGTCTTAAAAAATGGCAATTTTCTTGCTGGAATAAAGATGATCCCAATTATAATAAACTCATTTCAGTAACCGAAGAAAATGCAGTTTTTGCAATTTGCAAAAGAATAGCAAAAAAGGCTGTTTGTGGACTATTAAAAGATTTCACATTTAACTCCACCCATTATCACACCAAAAATATTTCTCCCAACTGGTCAAAGGGTAAAGCGCCAATTTGTGAAATTGGTAATCACTATTTCTATAACAATATAAACTAGGAGAATGTTATGTTAGGAACAATTTTATCAACCATCGGTCTACCAAATATTATAAAATTAGTTAGCTCCGCTTTGGGAATAATTAACAATGATACAGCTAAAAAGGCCTCTATAGCTCTAAAAGACGTAGAACAGGCAATCACAAAAAAAGAAATTACTCCTCAACAAATCAATCAAGCCAACCGTCATACGGAAAAAATGTTTGAAATAGAAGCCGATCTATCAAAAACCACCATCAAAGAGGTTAATAAAACCATTCGTAAAGAAACCGAAGCCGATGATAAATATGTCAGAAGATGGCGACCAACTTTCGGATATTCTGTAGCAATTGCTTGGATTATAACTA
>DHQH01000118.1:3122-3483 GCA_002410125.1 Alphaproteobacteria bacterium UBA5343 | reverse complement strand
CGCACAAAATCCTTCAGATTGATGGGGGTTAAAACATTCGAACTTAAAAGCCTAAAACTAACTAAATTCTAAAAAGAATTCCGAGCAAGGGTTGTGTCTTCGCACAAAACCCTTCAGATTAAGAGGTTAGTCTTTTAGTTAAAAATTTCTTCAGGCTATCGGATATTTAATCTCGTAATTGTTTTTTCTATCAAAAAATCTATCAAGCTATTGAGTTATTTTATATCATAAAAATTATAGAATCTTTATACAAGGGCTTGCATATAAGTTTTTTTATTCCTATATAGCTAAAAACGGATAGTTTTTAGGTTAAAAATAACAAATTAAGAGGAATAAAAAAATGAGTAAAGTTATTGGTATT
>DHQH01000118.1:0-2858 GCA_002410125.1 Alphaproteobacteria bacterium UBA5343 | reverse complement strand
AGTAAAGTTATTGGTATTGACTTAGGTACAACAAATTCATGTTTTGCTATCATGGAAGGTGGCGAAGCTAAGGTTGTTGAAAATACAGAAGGTACAAGAACAACACCTTCTATGGTTGCTTTTACTGATAATGGTGAAAAATTAGTAGGTCAACCTGCTAAAAGACAAGCTGTTACAAACCCTGAAAAAACATTATTTGCAATTAAAAGACTTATTGGTCGTAGATATGATTCCGAAGCTGTAAAAAAAGATAAAGATCTTGTGGCTTATGAAATTATTGAGGGCGATAATGGTGATGCTTGGGTAAAGGTTGGAGATGAAAAATTAGCACCATCTCAAGTTTCTGCTCTTGTATTACAAAAAATTAAAGAATATGCAGAAAGTCATTTGGGTGAAGATGTTACTCAAGCAGTTATTACTGTTCCTGCTTATTTTGATGATAGCCAAAGACAAGCTACAAAAGATGCTGGTAAAATTGCAGGTTTAGAAGTTCTTAGAATTATCAATGAGCCAACAGCTGCTGCCCTTGCTTATGGTTTGGATAAAAAAGAATCTGGTACTATTGCAGTATTTGACCTTGGTGGTGGTACTTTTGATGTTTCTGTTTTAGAGATTGGCGATGGTGTGTTTGAAGTTAAATCTACTAATGGTGATACATTCCTTGGTGGTGAAGATTTCGATATGAGAATCGTTGATTATTTAGCTGATGAATTTAAGAAAGAACAAGGTATTGACCTTAAATCTGATAAACTTGCTCTTCAAAGACTTAAAGAAGGTGCAGAGAAAGCTAAGATTGAGCTTTCTTCTACAACTCAAACAGATGTTAACTTACCATTTATTACAGCTGATCAGAATGGTCCAAAACATTTAAATATCAAATTAACAAGAGCAAAATTAGAAAGTCTTGTTGAAGACTTAATTAATAGAACTAAAAAACCTTGTGAAAATGCATTAAAAGATGCTGGTCTTAAAGCTAGTGAAATAGATGAAGTTATTCTTGTTGGTGGTATGACTAGAATGCCAAAAGTTCAAGAAGTTGTGAAAGAATTTTTTGGTAAAGAACCTCATAAAGGTGTGAATCCTGATGAAGTGGTTGCTCTTGGTGCTTCTATTCAAGGTGGTGTATTAAAAGGTGATGTTAAGGATGTTTTATTGTTAGATGTTACTCCTTTATCACTTGGTATTGAAACATTAGGTGGAGTATTTACAAGACTTATTGATAGAAATACAACTATTCCAACCCGTAAATCTCAAACATTTTCTACTGCTGAAGATGGACAAACTGCGGTTACTATTAGAGTAGCTCAAGGTGAGCGAGAAATGGCTGCAGATAATAAAATGCTTGGTCAATTTGACCTTGTTGGTATACCTGCTGCTCCTCGTGGTATGCCACAAATTGAAGTTACTTTTGATATTGATGCTAATGGTATTGTTAATGTGTCTGCTAAAGATAAAGCAACAGGTAAAGAACAAGCTATTAGAATTCAGGCTTCTGGTGGTTTATCAGATGATGATGTTGAAAAAATGGTAAAAGATGCGGAAGCAAATGCAGAAGCAGATAAAAAGAAAAAAGAGTTGATTGAAGCTAAAAATAAAGCTGAGGGTATGATCCATACCACAGAGAAAACTCTTAAAGATTATGCTGATAAAGTATCTGATGAAGATAAAACAAATATCGAGAAAGAAATTGCTAGTTTGAAAGAAGCTTTAGACGGAGATGATTTAGAAAAAATCAATACTCAATCAGAAGCCTTAATGCAAGCATCTATGAAACTTGGTGAGTTAATGTATAAAGCTCAACAAGAAGAAGCTCAAGCTGCAGGAAATACAGAAGGTGGTGAAGAATCAGAGACTGAAAAATCAGATAATGATGAAACAATCGTTGATGCTGATTTTGAAGAAGTTGAAGAGGACGATAAGAAGTAAAACAGAAACTATTTGGGGTGAAAAAAGAAATGATTCTAATTTTTACCCCAAAACAATTTATTTGAATTAATGAGCTTTCTTGTTTCTGGAATAGGAAAGCTATACCTTTATTAAAAGAAGTAAAAAATGAGCGATAGAGATTTTTATGAAGTTTTAGGTGTTAGTAAGACAGCTTCTAAAGATGAGCTGAAAAAAGCTTATAGAAAATTAGCAATGAAATATCATCCAGATAGAAACCCTGGAAATAAAGAAGCAGAGCATAAATTTAAAGAAGCCAATGAGGCATATGAAGTTCTAAAAGATGAAAATAAAAGAGCCCAATATGATAGATTTGGTAAGGATGCATTTTCACAAGGTGGAGCTGGTGGTTTTGGACAGGGGTTTGGAGGTTTTGACTTCAACTTTGCCCAGGGTGGTGGTTTTTCTGATATTTTTGAAGAGGTTTTTGGTGACTTTATGGGTGGGGGAGCTAGAGGGTCTGCTAGACAATCTCATGCAAGAAGAGGTAATGATATTAGATATAATATGACAATTACCCTTCAAGAAGCCTATGATGGTGTATCTAAAGAAATAAAAATCCCTACAAAAGAAAAATGTGAATCATGTGAGGGAACTGGTAGTAAAGGGGCTAAAGCTCCTGAAACTTGTCCTCATTGTCAGGGGCGAGGGAAAGTTAGAACTCAACAAGGATTTTTTGTAGTTGAGAGACCTTGTGGTCATTGTGATGGAACAGGGCAAATTATCAAAGAGAAATGTCCAAAATGTAAAGGTCATGGATATACTAATAAAGAGAAAAAATTAGAAGTTAAAATTCCAAAAGGTGTTGAAAGTGATACAAGAATTAGACTAACTGGTGAAGGTGAGGCTGGTTTTAGAGGTGGTGAAAATGGTGATTTATATATATTCTTAAATATTACCGATCATGAAATATT
>DHQH01000027.1:38667-38928 GCA_002410125.1 Alphaproteobacteria bacterium UBA5343 | reverse complement strand
CAGCTGGTGACCAACCTCAAGCAATCAAACAATTAGCAAATGGTATTAATAATAATGAAAAAGACCAAGTCTTATTAGGAGTTACGGGCTCTGGTAAAACCTTCACTATGGCAAAAATTATTGAGGAAACTTCAAGACCCGCCCTAATACTAGCTCCGAACAAAACCCTAGCTGCCCAATTATATGGAGAGATGAAAGAATTTTTCCCTCACAATAATGTTGAATATTTTGTATCTTACTATGATTATTATCAACCAGAAG
>DHQH01000027.1:32453-38361 GCA_002410125.1 Alphaproteobacteria bacterium UBA5343 | reverse complement strand
CTTATATAGAAAAAGATTCTTCTATCAATGAGCAAATCGATAGGATGAGACATGGCGCGACCAGAAACCTTCTTGAAGAAAGAGACACTATCATTGTGGCTTCTGTTTCTTGCATATATGGTTTAGGAAGTGTTGAATCTTACTCATCCATGGCCGTCAAATTAGAACTTGAAAATGAAATTGAAATCAAACAAATTGCTAAAAAATTATCCGAACTACAATATGAAAGAAATGAAATCAGCTTCACCCGAGGGACTTTTAGAATAATCGGCGATATATTAGAAATATTCCCAAGCCATTACGAAGATAGAGCTTGGAGAATATCCTTTTTTGGAGATGAAATTGAAAAAATCACCGAATTTGACCCACTAACTGGCAAAAACACCAGCCATTTAGAAAGTATAACCATTTATCCAAATTCTCACTATACCACTCCAAGACCAACTATCAATCAGGCTATAGAGAATATCAAAATCGAACTAAAAGAAAGATTAGAATATTTTAATCAAACAGGTAAGTTACTAGAAGCTCAAAGATTAGAACAAAGAACCAGATTCGATTTAGAAATGTTAACCACCACCGGACATTGCAAATCAATTGAAAATTATTCCAGATATCTAACTGGCAGGAAAGCAGGTGAAGCCCCGCCTACTCTTTTTGAATATCTACCATCAGATACCATTATTTTTATCGATGAAAGCCATATCACCGTACCACAACTGCATGGAATGTATAATGGCGATAGAGCAAGAAAAAAAAACCTCTCTGATTTTGGATTTAGACTTCCATCATGTATGGATAACCGCCCATTAAAATTTGAAGAATGGAACTCTTTAAGACCTCAAACTATTTATGTATCTGCCACCCCTAGCGATTGGGAATTAAATCAAACCCAAGGAGAATTTGCAGAACAAGTAATTCGCCCAACTGGATTGCTAGACCCTATTTGCGAAATAAAGCCAGTTGAAAATCAAATTGATGATTTAATGCATGAATGTAAAAAAATCATAGCTAAAAACGAACGAGTCTTAGTTACTACCTTAACTAAAAAAATGTCAGAGCATCTAACCGATTACTTAAATGAAAATGGCATCAAAGTTAGATATTTACACTCAGATATTGATACCTTAGAACGAATTGAAATTATCAGGGATTTAAGAATGGGGGTCTTTGATGTATTAGTAGGAATTAACTTGCTAAGAGAAGGATTAGATATTCCTGAATGCTCACTTGTTGCAATCCTAGATGCCGATAAAGAAGGCTTCTTACGCTCCACCCGCTCCCTCATCCAAACCATTGGTAGAGCTGCTAGAAATTCAGAAGGTAAAGTAATCCTCTATGCAGATAAAATTACCGATTCGATAAAACAAGCTCTTAATGAAACCAAAAGAAGAAGAAAAAAACAACAAGCCTATAACATAAAAAATAATATCACCCCAAAAACCATCAGTAAACAAATCTCAGATATCACCAAAGAGATTTGCGATAAAGACTATGCCGCGCCAACCACTCTTGCAGAAGATAATATTTCAAAAACTAAAGATATATCAAAACAAATCAAAAAGCTAACTAAAGATATGAGAAAAGCTGCAGAAAATCTAGAATTTGAAAAAGCTGCCAAAATCAGAGATGATATTCTTAAATTAGAAAAAATGGAATTAGATTTAACTTGAGGTTAATACTATAAAAAACGGGTAAAAAACCAAAACATTGCTTGAGAATTTTTATTTTTATTATAACATATAAACAATTTTTAGAATTCCTAAAAGGACAATCAAACATGAAAAACAAATACCTTCCTATTGAATCAACAGGTCTAAGACTATTCATCGCAACCGATAAAGAACAAATTATTGAAGGACAAAAACTAAGATACGAAGTATTTTACAAAGAAATGGGGGCTGAACCATCACCTCAAATGAAAAAAGAAGAAAGAGATTTTGATAGATTTGACGACCATTGCGAACATTTATTAGTTCAAGATGTAAACACTAAAAAAATCGTTGGCACTTATAGAATGCTAAGAAGAGAACATGCCGCATCAGCTGGCAGCTTCTATAGTGAGAGTGAATATAATATTGATAGATTAAAAGAATATGATGGTGAAATTTTAGAACTTGGCAGATCATGTGTTCACAAAGACTATCGTAGCAAATTAGTTCTCCAACTATTATGGAGTGGTATTATTGCTTATGTATTAGATAATGATGTAAAAGTATTATTTGGTTGTGCAAGCTTCCATGGTGCAGGTATTGAGTTACACAAAGAAAGCCTTTCATATCTATATCACTATCACCTAGCTCCAGAAAATTTAAGAGTTAGAACTCAAGAAAGATATTATAACGATATGAATATCATCGCCAAAGAAGATTTACCAAGCCCTAAAAAAATCATTACCAACTTACCACCTTTAGTAAAAGGCTATCTCGGAGTTGGAGCTTATATTGCTGATGGTTCTTTTGTTGATGTTCCTTTTAACTCAACTGATGTTGGTATCATTGTAGAAACCAAAAACATCCCTCAAAAATTATTTGAAAAACTATATAAACTTACAGGTAAAAAATGAGTAATTTAATCAAAAAAGAAAAAATCATAGAATATATGAAAAATGCTATAGCTTATATGAAGCTTTTCCTAATCATAATTCAAACTATTTTAATGATACTTATTCTTATAATCTTTCAAAAACTACCATTCATTATCGAAGCATTTAAAAGATTATATTGGAAAGGTTTAAATGCTATCATTGGTATGAAAGTAAAACTCCATGGTAAAAAATCAGCTATCAGACCATTATTAATAGTGAGCAACCATTCTTCATATTTAGACATCTCAGCAATCAACTCTGTTTTAACAACATCTTTTGTTGCCAAATCAGAAGTAGCAAAATGGCCAGTACTTGGATATATGGCAAAAATGGGCAGAACCCTTTTCATCAACCGCAAAATGACCAAAGTAAAAGCAGAAAAAAATTCTCTAAAAGAAATGATTGTAGAAATGGCAATCCCTGTAACAATCTTTCCAGAGGGAACTTCTAATAATGGTAACGAAATCAAAAGATTTAAATCTTCTCTTTTCGCTATGATAGAAGAACAAATGCAAGCAGTTATGAATGGAAGTAGCAATAAAAACATCAATATCCAACCAATGACAATTGCTTACACCAAAAGAAACAATAAAAAACTAAAAGGCAATGAAAGAGATTTATATGCTTGGTATGTAGATCCCAACAACCCTGCAGGTGATGAAGATTTCGCACCACATTTTTGGAAAATGCTACAAGATGGCAACAAATTTACTGCAGAAATTATATTGCATGAACCTTTAGATTTAAGCAAATTCAAAAACCGTAAAGAAATAGCCGCTTATTGCCAAGACCAATGCCAACAAGGCTTAGATAAGCTAATAAAATAAGAACACCCCCACTAATGGGGTTAAAGCTAGATTAAAAAAATAAAATCCCAATTTAATTGGGTATTAACATTGCTTAAAAACTAGATGTATTTTTTTTCAAACTAGTTTTAAGCTAGATTTGTTAGTTTCAAGGAGATTAAAATTCTAGTGTAGATTCTACTACATGAATTTTAATCTACCGCAGAAAGTGACAAAGAATTGATTAAAAAATAGGAAGAAAAAAATGACACTCGCAATTTTTCAAATAATTATTGGTTTTCTATTGCTAATTTTCGGGGCAGATTTTCTAGTAAGAGGCTCTGTAGCAACCGCCAATAAATTAAAAATATCACCATTAATTATCGGTTTAACAATCGTTGCTTTTGGAACTTCCGCTCCAGAACTAGTGGTTAGCTTAAATGCTGCACTTTCTGGTTTTCCAGGAATATCAATTGGGAATGTTGTAGGGTCAAACATCGCTAATATTATGCTCGTACTTGGCGTTACAGCCACAGTTAATGCTATCCCAACCAAAGGCATGAATTTTAAAAATGATTATATAATAATGTGCTTAGCATCTCTTATTTTAATCCTTGGTTGTTTATATGGAGCATTCACTCATATACTTGGTTTCACAATGGTAGCCTTATTAATCTACTATGTTTATTATAACTATAAATCAGCAAAACAATCTAAAGAACTTCAAAGCGAGCAAGCCGCAGAAGTAGAAGAATTATCTGGCTTTGATACCAAACCAAATTACATTATCGCTTTAGCTATTATTGGTGGTTTAGCAGGTATTATTTATGGTGCTGATGTTTTAATAACAGGTGCTAGTGATTTAGCTAGAATGTTTGGCATTTCTGAAGAAGTAATCGGCTTAACTATTGTTGCAATAGGCACATCACTACCAGAACTTGCCACCTCTTTTGTTGCAGCCCTTAAGAAACAAAATGAAGTTGCAATCGGTAACATCATCGGCTCCAATATCTGGAATATTTTATTTATTATGGGTATGACATCATCTGTTGTTGAAATTCCAGTACCTAGAAAAATTATAGATTTTGACATTTGGTTTATGACTATTATATCATTAATACTATATCCAATGTTAAAAAAGAACGATCAACTATCAAGACCAAGAGGTTTAATTTTATTCATTGGCTATATTGGATACACAGCATATCAATATATGAATAAGTAGATAATGGAAAACATATCTGGAATTAATTTAATAAAACAAAAATTAAAAAACATCCCAACATCATCTGGTGTTTACCGCATGCTAGATGCTGATGGCAATGTCTTATATGTCGGTAAAGCCAAAAACCTAAAAAACAGGATAACAAATTATACTGTAACAAGCGGTTTATCATACCGTATTGCTTTAATGGTCTCACTCACCCATAATTTAGAAATCATCACTACCAAAACTGAAGCTGAAGCTCTAATCTTAGAAAATGAGCTAATAAAAAAACTAAAACCAAAATATAACATATTGTTAAGAGATGATAAGACCTACCCTTATCTTTTAATCACCAATGAAGAATTTCCAAAAATAAAAAAACATAGAGGCAAACAAAATATCAAAGGCAAATATTTTGGCCCTTTCGCATCTGTATTATCCCTAAATGAGAGCCTAACCATAATCCAAAAAATCTTCAGATTAAGAACTTGCTCCGATTCGATTTTTAAAAATCGAACTAGAGCCTGTATGCTCCATCAAATCAAAAGATGCTCTGCTCCTTGCACAAATAAGATTTCAAAATCAGATTATTTAGAACAAGTAAATATGGCTATTGATTTTTTATCTGGTAAAACAAATAAAGTCCAAAAAGATTTATCAAAAAAAATGCAAACCGCTTCACAAAATATGCAATATGAGCAAGCCGCAATTTATCGTGATATAATCCAAAATATCACCAAAACCCAAAGCTCATCTAATATTGATTTTGCATCACTAAAAGACAGCGATATTATTGCTATATATCAAGAAAATAACTTAACCGCCATTCAAGTCTTCTTCTATCGTAATGGTGCTAGCTTTGGCAATCTCGCATTCTTTCCCAAACAAACCAAAGACCATAGCCAAGAGCAGATTTTAGAAGCCTTTATCTCTAGTTTTTATATTGATAAAATCCCTCCTAAAGAAATCTTAATTTCTCACAAAATTGACAATGCAGAACTCCTATCAACTGCAATTGCCAAAGTAAAAACCATATCTAAAAACTCTAAAATATATCCATTAATAGAACGAGCTATTGATAATGCCAAACAATCTCTAAAAACTCACATTGCCAGCACTGCAACTTGGCAAAATAGGCTAAAAGATCTTTGTAAATATTTTGATATTAAAGAGCTACCAAACAGAATAGAAACTTATGATAACAGTCATACTAGCGGTACAAATTCTATCGGAGCAATGATTGTTGCCTCAAATTCTGGATTTAATAAAAAAGAATACCGAACTTTCAACATCAAATCCAAAGACATCAACCATGCCGATGATTTTGGA
>DHQH01000027.1:30472-32270 GCA_002410125.1 Alphaproteobacteria bacterium UBA5343 | reverse complement strand
ACCATGCCGATGATTTTGGAATGATGAAAGAGGTATTATACAGAAGATTAAGCAAAATAACCCCTCAAAACAAACCAGATATTATATTAATTGATGGTGGCATCGGACAGCTAAATTCTGTGATAGAAATAGCCACCACTCTTAATATTAATGATATATTTTTTATCGCCATTGCTAAGGGTGAAAAAAGAAACGATGGCAAGGAAACATTCCATACCCAAAATCAGTATAATATAGAGATTCCATATAACAGTCCTGCCAGATACTTCCTCCAAAATTTACGAGATGAAGCTCACCGATTCGCAATCACCACCCACCGCAAAAAAAGGCTTAAAACTTCTATCTCTTCTGAATTAGATAATATTGATAATATTGGAGCCAAAAGAAAAAAAGCTCTATTAAACCACTTTGGAGGAATAGAAAATATTAAACAAGCCACCATTAAAGACCTAACCAATGTTGATGGAATTAGCAAAAAAACAGCGGAAAAAATATATAATCACTTCCACTTATCCAATTAATGTTATATATCTATTTATAGATATTAAACTTTCGAAAGCATAAAAAATGAAAAACTTACCAAATATTTTAACTCTACTTAGAATTTTTCTAATCCCAGTTCTATTTTTAACCATTTATATTGATGGTGTCTGGGGTAATTGGCTATGTGGTGTAATCTTTGGAATAGCAGGCATCAGTGACTATTTTGACGGCTATTATGCCAGAAAATTAAACGTAGTTTCTCCCCTTGGCAGGTTATTAGATCCAATCGCTGATAAATTACTAGTTATTGCTGTTATTTTAATTCTAATTGCAGATGGCAGAATTGATCATTCAGGACTAATCCCAGCCTTACTTATTGTTTGTAGAGAAGTTATGGTATCTGGTTACAGAGAATATTTAGGAAAATTAAATATTGATTTGCCAGTAACCAATCTTGCAAAATGGAAAACAACCTTCCAAATGACAGCCCTCCCTGTTCTAATTTTAGGTAATGACGCTATTCCTTATTTCTCTCAACTTGGAGAACTATTCTTATGGATTGCTGCTTACTTTACCATCGTAACAGGTTATGGTTATCACAAAAAAACTATTGAACATATTAGCAATCAATAAGGATATAAATATTGGAGCATAAATTTCATATATTAGTCGTTGATGATGATAGTCGATTAAAAAGTCTCTTAACAAAATATCTAAGAGATAATAATTTTCTTGTTTCAACAGCTAAAGATGGAAATACTGCTCTCAAACAATTAGAAATTTATAAATTTGACATTTTAATTATTGATATAATGATGCCTGGAATTTCAGGACTAGAACTAACCCAAGAAATCAGAAAATCTAAAAATGCGGTTCCAATCATCATGCTAACAGCAATGGGTGAAGTTGAAGATAGAATAATAGGACTTGAAACAGGGGCTGATGACTATTTACCAAAACCATTTGAACCAAAAGAGCTAATACTTAGAATTCATAATATTCTAAAAAGAACACCTAAAAAACAAAAATCAGAAACATCCATCAAACTTGGTGAATGTGAATATCACCTCAAAAAAGGTGAGCTTATGAAAAATGGCGAAAAAATTCATATCACCCCTGCTGAAAAAACATTACTAAAAACACTAGGTAGCAAACCAGGTGAAATTTTCTCTCGTGATGATTTAGCTAATATATTAGGCTCCGAACAAAGCCCAAGATCAATTGATGTTCAAATAACCAGACTTAGAAAAAAAATTGAAACAGATATAAAAAGCCCAAGCTATCTTCAAACCATCAGAGGTAAGGGCTATATGTT
>DHQH01000027.1:28499-30288 GCA_002410125.1 Alphaproteobacteria bacterium UBA5343 | reverse complement strand
AAGGGCTATATGTTAATCCCAGATTAAACTTATATAGGAATAAAATATGTCATTAACTAAAATAAAAAACTTCTTTAGATATGCAAAAATAAAATTAATGCCAAAAACATTATTTTTAAGATTTATGTTAATTATCACCCTTCCTGTAATAATCTTACAAATCATCTCTCTTGTGGTATTCTTTGATAATCACTGGACTAGAATTGCCAGACGTTTATCAACTAGTCTAACAGGTGAGTTTAAGCAAGTCATTTATCAAATAGAAAACTCAAGAGACTATCAAGAAGTCATCGCCCAAACCAAACAAAATCTTGGACTTAATGTCTCAATAGAAGAACAAGGACAATTAAAAATTGTCAAAGAAAGCAATCTTGACGATATCCTTTACAATCACTTTAGAAACTATATGGAGCAAGAATTTGGTAAAAATAATTTTGCTATAGAATACAACCAAAAACAAAGTATTTTTACGGTCTCAATCTTACAAAATAATAAGATTGTAAACTTCACCATCCCTCAGAAAAGAATTTTCAGTTGGTCAACTTACCTCTTTGTTGCCTGGATGATTGCAACATCTGTTTTGCTCATTGTTATTGCAATGATGTTTATGAGAATACAAGTAAGGTCTATCAAACGATTAGCCAACACAGCAGAAAGATTTGGGCGAGGCTTAGAAGTAGAAAAATTCAAACCAGAAGGATCATCAGAAGTAAGAGCTGCGGCCTCAGCTTTCCTAAGGATGAAAGACCGAATTAAAAGACAAGTAACCGAGAGAACAAGAATGCTAGCAGGTGTTTCTCACGACTTAAAAACTCCAATCACCAGAATGAAACTACAACTTGCAATGATGCAAGAAGATGAAAATATTAATGACCTTAACAAAGACATTAATGACATGGAAAAAATGATTGAAGGTTATCTATCTTTTGCAAGAGGAGAAGGTAAAGAAGCCAGTGTCCCATGTAATATCAATGGTGAATTACTAAAAATAATTCGCAAATACAACAAGCAAAAAAATAATATCGACTATCATAAAGATTGTAGCAAAGAACTTGTAGACATCAGACCAAATTCATTCAATCGTTGCATTGATAATATCATATCAAATGCTAGAAGATATGCCACTAAAATTGAGATTGAATTGAAAATCAGCAATGATGAACTAAACATTATAATTGATGACAATGGCCCAGGCATTCCTGCTGATAAAAGAGAAGAGGTTTTCAGACCATTTTTCCGCTTAGACGATTCTCGTAATCCAGAAACTGGCGGAGTTGGTTTAGGTCTATCAATTAGTAAAGATGTAATTCACTCTCACGGTGGAGAAATCAAGTTAGAAGATAGCCCTATTGGAGGACTTAGAGTAAATATTTCCATTCCTGCTTAAGAAACTTTCTTAAGTAATTAAATGTTAATAGATTTATAGTAAAAATAAGCAAACACTATTTAATTTTTGGAGATTAAAAATGGCTGATAAAAAAAATAATGACGACATACTCGCATTAGACGACTTAGATTTGGATTTAGACAATTTAGATCTAGACCTAGATGATGTTGAAGATTCTCCAAAAGAAGAAGATAAAAAAGAGCCTAAAAAAGAAGCTCCTCAAAAAAAAGAACAACCTAAACAAGACACAATTGAAGAGGTTGCGGATAACATTGAAGAACCTGTTGAAGAAGAATATGAAGAAGAAGTTATCTATGTTGACGAAGATGGCAACCCGATTGAAGATGTAGATAGCGAAGAATATGAATTCGTTGAAGAAGAAGAGGAAGAGGAAGAGGAAGA
>DHQH01000027.1:23505-28237 GCA_002410125.1 Alphaproteobacteria bacterium UBA5343 | reverse complement strand
AAGAGGAAGAGGAAGAGGAAACAGACGAACTTCCAGACATCACCGACGAAGAAATTTCTATAGACATTAAAGAAAACCCTAATAAAGAAATAGAGGAAGCAGCAGAAGAAACAGAGGAAGAAGAACTATCCCTTGATATCAGCTTTGAAGAAGAAGAAAACAATGAAAAAACTGAAACACAAGAGGAAGAAATTATTGAACTAGATGATTTAGATGAAATTCCAGAAATAGAAGAAGTTGAAACTCAAGATGAAGAAATTGAGATAGAAGAAATTGCAGACTCTACCGAAAATTCAAAAGAAACTACTCCTGATGAAACTATTGAAGAGATTGAAGAAATAGAAGAAATGGAAATCATCGAGGAAGACGAACCTACAGAAGAAACAACCGAAGAGTCAGTCGAAGAATCTCTTGAAGAGGGTGAAGAAGAATTAGACACTCCAATAATTCTTGACGAAGATGAAAATGATGAAGAAGTAATTGAAGATGAACCCGAAGAAGTTGAAGAAACCGAAGAAGAAGAGGTAATTGAAGAAAATATTGTATCTGAAACTACAACTCCTGAAATTACCACAGATGAAAACACTTATATATTCGATAAATCTAAAGGCATCCAATCTGTAGATAATGTAAATATTGAATTACATGTCTTAAAATCAGAAAAATCTTCTTGGAATTTATTACAAATCAACTCCCAAATCAAATCATTAGATGATGGTACAGAGTTAAACATTCCAAAAGATAAATCAACCGATTTAAGATTCGGAACTATCATTGGCAAAGATGGAAAAAGAGCTGAATTCCAAAATATTGAAAACATCTCAACACCTAAAGAAGATGATATTATAGTTCAAAAAGATGCAAATTCTGCATTCATAATCAATCACCTCAACACTAAAAATAATTGGGGAATTGTAACTAATGATGTAGCCATAACAAATTTAGCATCTTGTGACGGAGAAATCACGATTAAAGCTCCTCAAGCATTGTTAATTGGTCCAAATAATGCAGTTCTAAGCATTATCAAATCATCAATCATCACTATCATTACTGATGATGCAGAAAAAAAAACTGATGAAGAAAATGACTGGTATTCAGTATCAAAAGACACAAAAATGTTTGAATTCTCAGTAAAAAGTGAAGAAAAAGAATTTAGCGGTAATGATGAAATCGACACTATCCATGTCAATACTGGAAATAATACCTATGGCTGGAATATAGCTTTTGATAATGGCCTTAATATGAGCTTAGAAGATGTAAAAATCTATCAATCAAAACATAAAAAACTACCATATGATAGCGGTGTATTATCAAGAGGTAAAACTGAGCTAAAATTCTCAAATACTAAAAGAATTATCAGTTACACCAAAACCCAATACACAAGTTATGGATATAATAAATAGCTAAAATTCTATCAACATTCATTCCCAAACCCCAACAAGTTGGGTCTGAAGGATTTTTAGATTCCAGAATTTTTGACAGTATATTAAATCTGAAGGATTTTGTGCCAATAGAACACATCCCCCCTAAATCTGAAGAGTTTTTTCTCAATAGAGGTAAACTTCATTTTTCAATGTGGTTTCGCGTATAGATAATACGTGAACGCCTCATTCAAAAATTAATTTACGATTAGTGAGGAAAAAGACGAAGATAGTCTTTCCTGATTTGCTCCAAATCCACCTTAGTATACTTCTGCGTAGTAGCCAATGACGAATGCCCTAATAATTCTTGAATAGTCCTAAGGTCTCCTCCATTGATTAATAGATGGGTTGCATAGCTATGACGCAAGGCATGTGGTGTTAAATCATCTGGCAGGTTAAGTGCAAATCTTACTTTTTCCATCTGTCTTTGCACTACTCTTGCGGATAGCCTATCACCTCTAGCACCCAAGAAAAGAGCATCATCACCTTTAATTTTATATGGGCAGTCTGCTAGATATTCATCTATCGCATTCCCTATTGCAGGCAACATTGGAACAATTCTTTCTTTATTACCCTTACCCATAATTCTCAAATGCTTATTCTTTTTATAATCCGATAAATTAAGGTTTAATGCTTCACTTATCCTAAGCCCACATCCATAAAGCAGGGTAAATATAGCTCCATCTCTTTTTGCAATCCAAGATTTATTAGAAAATTCTTTCACTTTTTCTATAATGTTAAAAGCATCTGAAACTTCTACTGCTCTTGGTAAGGTTTTAGGAATTTTAGGATTCGTAATTGAGCTAATCGCAGAATTTTCCATTATATCATTCTTACTCATCCACCTAAAGAAACTCTTTACACTAGAAACTTTCCTTGAAAGTGATGAACGGCTAAGCCCCTTAGAGGTTTGATAACTCATATAACTTCTAATATCTCTAAGTTTTAATTTTTCTAACTTTTTACAATTAGCTTGAGTCCCAAAATGCCCTGCTAAAAAATCACAAAACTGAGCTAAATCCCTCTTATAAGAACTAACTGTATTCTTAGAAAATCTTTTTTCATCTATAAGCCAGTTTTCCCATTTTTTTATAATGGAAACCACATCATTACTAACATTATAGATAATTTCTTTTTTCATCTTTATTTTTACCCAATATATTGTTACTCTCACTATAAAAGATAAAGTTAAAGGATAAGTAAATGTCTCAAATTGTCGGTATATTATTGCCTATTGCCGTCTCAGATTTATATGACTATAAAATCCCTAATGGAAAAAATATTTCCTTAGGAGATTTCGTATCTGTATCCTTTGGCAGAAAAGAAGAAATAGGCATTGTTTGGAAAATTGGTAAAACCGCTAATATTGACGATTCTAAAATCAAAACCATCAAAGAAAAATTAGACCTCCCACCTCTAACTAAAAGCTTAATGAAATTTATTGAAACTACAGCTAAATATAATATCAATCCATTAGGTGCAGTTCTAAAAATGACTTTAAGTGTAAAAGATGCCCTATCAGCACCTAAAACCACTACTAAATATGAACTCAACCCTCAAGCAATTTTAGCCAATTCAAGCTTAAAAATAACCAAACAAAGAGAGTTAATAATAAACTGCTTAAAAGAAACTAATAACCCTCTTACAAAGAAACAAATCTCAGAGATTACTGGAACTTCTACAACCACTATCAACCCACTAATAGAAGCAAATATCCTCAAACAAATCTCTATTGTAAAAAAAGCCTATTTTGAAAAACCATCCCCTAACCATACTCAAGTGAGTTTTTCTGATGAACAAGAAACTGCAGTAAAAACTCTTTACAGTAAAATAGGTAATGGATTTTCAGCAACTTTGCTAGATGGCATCACCGGCAGTGGTAAAACCGAAGTATATTTTGAAGCTATTGCCAAAGCTATTGAAGAAAACAAACAAATCTTAATATTACTTCCTGAAATATCTCTAACTAATCAATTATTAAATCGTTTCAAAGATAGATTCGGTTGCTATCCTGCAAGCTGGCACTCCAATCTTTCTCAAAAACAAAGAAGAGAGACTTGGCAAGCCATAGCAAATAACGAAATCTCTGTTTTAGTAGGTGCCAGATCAGCTCTTTTCTTACCTTATAATAACCTAGGGCTAATCATTGTTGACGAGTGCCATGATAGCTCATATAAACAAGAAGATGTCGTAAACTATCATGCTCGCGATATGGCGGTCCTAAGAGCAAAAATTGAAAACTTCCCGATTCTTTTATCAACTGCTACTCCATCAGTTGAAACAATTAATAATGTCGAAATAGGTAAATTTGATTTAATCAAACTAACCAAGAGATACTCAACAGCAAAACTCCCAACCATCAAAACCATTGATATCAAAAAAGACAGACCTAAAAAAGGCGACTGGGGAACTTCTTGGCTATCCCCAACTTTAGTTAAAGAGATTGAAAAAAACCTAGAAAATAAAGAACAAAGCCTATTATTCCTAAACCGCCGTGGCTATGCCCCTCTCACAATATGCAGAACTTGTGGTCATCGTATCCAATGCCCAAATTGCACAGCATGGCTAACCGAACACAAAAAAAATGGACAATTAGTCTGCCACCATTGTGGTTTTTTCTCAAAACTCCCAAAAAAATGCCCAGAATGCCAAACTGAAGACGATATGGCTGCTTGTGGACCAGGGGTCGAAAGAATTTCTATAGAAGCTCAAAAAAGATTTCCTAATGCTAAAATTGCAACCCTGTCTAGCGATTCTATGAATAATATTGAAGAATTAAAATCTATCATTAAAAACATCGAAGAAAATGAAATTGATATTGTTATTGGCACTCAAATATTAGCTAAAGGACACAACTTCCCTAACCTAACTCTTGTTGGAATTATTGATGCTGACTTAGGATTAATGGGTGGAGATTTAAGGGCCAGTGAAAAAACTTTCCAGCTATTATCCCAAGTATCAGGAAGAGCCGGCAGAAGTAAAAAAGAAGGTCGATGTTACCTCCAAACCTGCCACCCCGAAAATAAAGTTATCAAAGCATTAGAACAAAACAATAGAGAGCAATTCTTAAATATCGAGAAAAAAGAACGAAAATTCTTAGAGTTACCACCTTATGGCAAAATGGCTTCTATAATCGTAACAGGTATTAATCAAGAAAAAACCGAACAAATAGCAAATTATTTAGGGCATATCGCACCAAGAATAAAAGATATTCATGTTTTAGGACCAGCCCCAGCTCCAATTTTTATGCTTAGAAACAAATTTAGATACCGCCTACTTATCAAAACCGCTAAAAATATCAATATCCAAGT
>DHQH01000027.1:0-23332 GCA_002410125.1 Alphaproteobacteria bacterium UBA5343 | reverse complement strand
ATCCAAGCTATTATTAATAAATGGCTCTCAAATATTAAAAAGTCTAATAACATAAGGATTAATGTAGACATAGACCCCCACAATTTCTTATAATTTCATACAAATACAAGCCAATCTTAATTAATTAGAAAGTATTTTAGTATTAAATATATAAAATTATTGGACGAATTATAAATTAAGGAAGCAGATGCATTATAAAAACTTAAAGATTGCTAAGAAATATGCCAAGGCTTTATTTGAAGATGCCAAATCAAGTTCTTCATTAGATAAAGTTCAAAAAGATTTAGATAAGCTATTAGCTGCTATTGATGACAATCAAGAATTATCAGAGTTATTTTCAAACCCTATTATACCAAAAGCAGTAAAACAAGAATGCTTATCAGAAATCACCAAAAGAGCAAAATTCAATAAAGCTACTATTAATTTCTTATCACTACTTGCTACAAATAACAAATTACTAGCAATCACAGATATCTCCGAATGCTATAAAAACAATATTTTAGAGCATAATAACGAATTAGTAGTTGATGTTTTAACATCTAACAAAGTTAACAAAAAACAACAAACCCAGTTAATTGATAAATTATCTAAATCAACTGGTAAGAACATAATCTTAAACTTAAAAAAAGAACCAAATATCATCGGTGGACTAGTTATAAAAATTGGCTCCCATATGATTGATAATTCTCTAAAAACAAAACTCAAAAACATTGAGCTAGAAATGAAAGGTGAGAAATAAATGAACCTTCAAGCAACAGAAATTACATCAATAATCAAAGACAGAATTAAAAATTTTGACAACCAAACTGATATTTCAGAAGTAGGTCAAGTTTTATCTGTAGGTGATGGTATCGCTCGTATTTATGGACTTGAAAATGTACAAGCTGGTGAATTAGTGGAATTTGATGGCGGTATTAAAGGTATGGCACTTAACTTAGAAGAAGACAATGTTGGTGTTGTTATCTTTGGTAGTGATACAGAAATCGGCGAAGGCGACACTGTTAAAAGAACAGGCGAAATCGTTAGTGTTCCTGTTGGCAAACAACTTCTAGGTCGTGTTGTTGATGCACTAGGTAATCCAATTGACGGATTAGGCGACATCAAAACTAAAGAAACAAGACTTGCTGAAATTAAAGCTCCAGGCATCATCCCAAGAAAATCTGTTCATGAACCTGTACAAACTGGCTTAAAAGCAATTGACTCACTAATCCCAATTGGTCGTGGTCAAAGGGAGCTTATCATTGGTGATAGACAAACTGGTAAAACAGCAATCATCGTTGACACTATCTTAAACCAAAAGAAAATTAATGATGCCGCAAAAGACGATAGTGAAAAACTATTTTGTATCTATGTTGCTATTGGTCAAAAAAGATCAACTGTTGCCCAAGTGGTAAAAACTCTAAAAGAACACGGTGCTCTTGATTATACAATCATTGTTGGGGCTACTGCTTCAGATCCAGCACCTATGCAGTTCTTAGCACCATATACAGGAACATCAATGGGTGAATATTTCAGAGATAATGGTATGCATGCTGTAATCTTCCATGATGACTTATCAAAACAAGCAACCGCATATCGTCAAATGTCACTTCTTTTAAGAAGACCACCAGGGCGTGAAGCATATCCAGGTGATGTTTTCTATCTTCACTCCAGATTATTAGAAAGAGCAGCTAAGATGAACGAAGAAAATGGTGCAGGCTCACTAACAGCTCTACCTGTTATTGAAACTCAAGCCGGTGATGTTTCTGCTTATATCCCAACTAATGTGATTTCTATTACAGACGGACAAATATTCTTAGAAACAGATTTATTCTTCTCTGGTATTAGACCTGCTGTAAATGTTGGCCTATCAGTATCAAGGGTAGGATCATCAGCTCAAATTAAAGCAATGAAACAAGTAGCAGGTAGTATTAAGCTTGAACTTGCTCAATATCGTGAAATGGCAGCTTTTGCTCAATTTGCATCAGATTTAGATGCTTCAACTCAGCAATTATTAGCCAGAGGTGAAAGATTAACCGAATTATTAAAACAAGGACAATATCAACCAATGCCTGTTGAAGAACAAGTAGTATCAATTTTCTCTGGTGTTAAAGGTTACCTTGATAAAATTGCAGTAAAAGATATTAAGAAATTTGAAACTGACTTACTTTCAAAAGTAAAAGCTGATAAACCAAAATTATTAGAAGCAATTGTAAAAGACCAGAAGATATCTGAAAAAACTGAAAAAGAATTACATAAATTTATGGAATCTTTTGTTGAAAGTTTTACAGCTTAATTTAAGAGGTATAGTTTAAGGATAAAGATATATGGCTAATCTAAAAGACCTTAGAAAAAGAATAGCATCTGTGAAATCAACACAGAAGATTACTTCTGCGATGAAAATGGTTGCAGCAGCAAGGCTTAGAAAATCACAAAATATGATTACAACCTCTATCCCTTATGCAACAACAATTAATAATACTCTTTCAAGAATTATCTTAGAGCTAAAAGAAATAGAAGAGCAAACTAAACAAAAATTTGACCTTCCAGAACTTTTAACCCCTAAGGAAAAAGATGAAAAATATTTAATAGTATTATTTACTTCTGACAGAGGTTTATGCGGTAACTTTAACTCTCAAATCGTAAAAGATATAAGGAGAAAAACCGCAAAACTTGAAGCAGAAGGCAAAGAAGTAAAGATTTTATCTATCGGTAAAAAAGGTAGTGACTTAATAAAATATGACACTCCTGAACTAATTTATAAAACCTATACTGATATTGCAAAAAAAGGTGCTAATTATCAAGAAACCAAAGAAATTACAAATGAGCTTATAGAGCTTTATAAAGAAGGTAAGTTTGATAAAATTTTGGTTATGTATAACCATTTTGAATCAGCCATCACTAGAATTGTAAAAACTGAAACTCTTCTTCCTTTTAATATCGAAGATAAAATAAATGAAGAAGAAGCCGTAAACTTTGTAAACAACTCATATTATGATTATGAACCAGATGTAAAATCAATGCTTGAATACATCACTCCTTATGTTATTAACTCTGCAATGTTTAATGCTATCATTCATTCTCAAGCCTCAGAACATAGCTCAAGAATGACATCAATGGATAATGCAACAAGAAATGCAGGCGATATGATAAACAAACTAACACTAACATATAACCGTACAAGACAAGCATGTATTACAAGTGAATTAATAGAAATTATTTCAGGTGCAGAAGCACTTGCTAGCTAGGTAAAATTTAGGAGCATAAAAATGGCAAAAGCAAAAAAATTACCAACAGGAAAAATCTCTCAAGTTATGGGAGCTGTTGTTGATGTTAAATTCGACACAGAAGAACTTCCAGAGATTTTAACCGCCCTAACTGTTGACAATCAAGGCAAAAAATTAGTTTTAGAAGCAGCTCAACACTTAGGCGAATCTGTTGTTAGAACTATCGCTATGGACACTACAGATGGTCTAGTTAGAGGTCAGGTTGTAGAAAATACAGGCAAACCAATCTCAGTTCCTGTTGGTCCTGATACATTAGGTAGAATTGTAAATGTAATTGGCGAACCAGTGGATGAAAGAGGTCCTGTTAAAGCTAAAGCTCACTACCCTATTCACCGACCAGCTCCTGAATATGTTGAACAATCAACTGACACAGAAGTATTAGTTACAGGTATTAAGGTTATCGACCTCTTAGCTCCTTATGCAAAAGGTGGTAAAATCGGTCTATTTGGTGGTGCTGGTGTTGGTAAAACTGTTCTTATTATGGAGCTAATCAATAATATCGCTAAAGGTCATGGTGGATACTCCGTATTTGCCGGTGTTGGTGAAAGAACTCGTGAAGGTAACGATTTATACCACGAAATGATTGACTCTGGTGTTATTGATTTAGAAGGTACTCAGTCTAAATGTTCACTTGTTTATGGACAAATGAATGAACCTCCTGGAGCTCGTGCAAGAGTTGCGCTATCTGGTCTAACTCAAGCAGAATATTTCCGTGATGAAGAAGGGCAAGATGTGCTATTCTTTGTTGATAATATCTTCCGTTTCACTCAAGCAGGTTCAGAAGTATCAGCCCTTCTTGGTCGTATTCCATCAGCCGTTGGTTATCAACCAACTCTTGGTACTGATATGGGTGCTATGCAAGAGAGAATTACAACAACGAAAAAAGGTTCAATCACATCAGTGCAAGCAGTATATGTGCCAGCTGATGATTTGACTGACCCTGCTCCTGCAACAACATTTGCTCACTTAGACGCAACAACCGTTCTTAGTCGTCAAATAGCTGAACTTGGAATTTATCCAGCTGTGGATCCATTAGACTCAACTAGTCGTATCTTAGATCCACAAATCGTTGGTGATGAACATTACGAAGTTGCAAGGGGTGTTCAAGAAACATTACAAAAATATAAAGCATTGCAAGATATTATCGCAATTCTTGGTATGGATGAATTATCCGAAGAAGATAAAGATATTGTTTCTCGTGCTAGAAAAATCCAAAGATTCTTATCCCAACCATTCCATGTTGCTGAAATCTTTACAGGAACACCTGGTGTGTTTGTTAAATTAGAAGACACAATCAAAGGATTTAAAGGCATCTTAAATGGTGAATATGACGATTTACCAGAACAAGCATTCTATATGGTAGGAACTATTGAAGAAGCTGTTAAAAAAGCAGAAAAAATGGCAAAAGAAGCAGCGTAAGGAAAATATCTAATGGCAGAAAAAATAACTATTGAGCTAATATTACCAGAAAAAACATTCAAAAAGATTGAATGTGCAAAAGCTATCATTCCAGCCTTTGATGGACCAATAGCTGTTCTGCCATCAAGAGCCCCAACTAACTTACAAACCAAAGAAGGTGTAGTTTCAATCTTAGATAACAATGATAAAGAAACCGCTAAATACTTTGTAAGTACTGGCATTGCAGATATTGCTAATAACTATTGTAAATTAATAGCCGAAGAAATCACAGACGCTAAAAACAAGCAATAAAGCAATATAAATCCACAAAACAAAAAAGGGAGCTATCAAGCCCCCTTTTTTTATATATATAAAATCCATAAGTCTCAAAATCTAACTACAACAGAGTAACTATAGAATTAGACTAGTTTTAGTAGACAAGAAATTTTGCGACTGATTTTACATAAGTCAGTAAATGACTGGAGCAAAATATTCGCAGTCAACAACAAAATAGTCAATTATATAGTTACTCTGCGACCAAGTTAGAAACTGGAACTAACGCTAACGCCTTCACTATCGTTTCATCTTCTGGCATTGAGAATGTATTAAGCCAGTCAAATACCATTTTAAAGGTTAGAGGATTTGGTTCAATTACGATTAATACATCACCTTGATATTCTGTTAATCTTTCTGCATATTTAAGCTGTGCTTCAATTGCATTTCTAAAAATATTGCCATCTATTATTATATCAGCTAATTTATGGGCTAAATCATATTCTAGAGGCACTGGAAGACCTTGTCCTTTTGTTCCATCAAGATATATTAACCCTCGCTCTGAAATCATCTTCATAACTGGTAGGATATGCTTATCATTAGCTGCAAATACAGCTCCATCAAGAGCAAGCAAACCTGAATATGCACCACCCGATGCCATAACTTCTTTTAATCTTTTTAGATTTTCTAAAACTGGAACTTCGGTTATTAATCCCTTTGGACCGACATCACTATTTGGAAAATCTTCTCCTTCTAATGGCAAGTCAATATATGCCTCATGTCCAAACTCACGAGCTTTGGTTATCAATTCTCCAATATTTTTAGTATAAGGACTAAAAGAAAGGGAGATATTGGCAGGCAGAGATTCTATTGCTGCATCAGTTACTGATTTGTTAAGTCCTAGGGATTTTACTACTATAGAAATTCTTTTAAAATTTGGTGGAGTATCAACTCTTTTAGAATATTCAATCCAAGGCTTTCTATATCCATCACTAACTTTAGGTAAAGAATATCCTGTTTTTACTTCCAATAATTCTATATTAGGATTAATTGGCTCTAATGGGGTAATAATTGCATCACCATGCAGATAAGAAAGAGTTGGCATTTCCATAATTATCTCATCACTTTCAACACTCTCTGGAGCTCTTGGGATAGATAATACAGGTTTGTCACCTATAATTTCTTTTGCTTTCTTTCTTTTATATTCTGTATTCACATTCAGAAGCTCTTTATCTTTTTCTTCTACTGTAAATAAATCAATTTTTTCTTTTTTATCTTCAAGTTCTAAATCATCAAATCTATTACTTTTAATTAGGGCGGCAATATCTTCACTAGCAGTTTCATCTTCTTCCAACTCTTGCTCAACTTCTTGCTCTAGGCTATCCATAACAGCTTTGATATCTTCATCAACATCTTCTTCACTTTCATCCATATCAACTCGGGTAATCACAGAATCAAACTTATCAGGAAGCGTCAAAACAACTCTTGGAATCTTTGTTTTACCAAACATCAACTCATCAGCATTGCCTTCTTGAATCTCTTCACCACAAAAGCTAAGACAAGTAATTAAAATAATTAAGACCGCAGCTATAACAGCAATAATTACAAATTTTTTTTTCTCTTTATTTACACCAACTTCTTGCGACATTGAAGGAATTACGGACTCAGAACTAGATCCTTCTTCTTGATTATGCTCATCATCAAAATTAAAACTATCCTCATCAAGGCTCATACTCTCAAATTGCTTAGCAACATCAGGATCTATTGTATAAACACCAGTTGCCTTATTGGTAATATTCCTGATAATAGATTTTAATTTGTTAAGAAAACCCATTTATTTTATCCTATTTTTCATAAAGAGATAATGCTTTAATCACATCAACAGCTCTCACAATTTGATAATCAGCAAGTAATTTCTTTTCTTTTTCGCTTTTTTCTTTTTTGTTCTTTTCATCTCTTTTAGCATCATTTTTAAGAGCATTTTTAAGATCAGCCTCACTAATATTTAAGCCATCTTCTACTTCTTCAACTTTAGCCAATTTAACTTCAATATCTGGCACAATCCCTGTTGCTTGGATAGATCTGCCAGATGGGGTATAATATCTAGCTGTAGTAATTTTCATAGCTCCATTTCTAATCAAAGGAACAACTGTTTGCACACTCCCCTTACCAAAAGATT
The DNA here is from genome assembly GCA_002410125.1 of Alphaproteobacteria bacterium UBA5343. GTDB lineage: Bacteria > Pseudomonadota > Alphaproteobacteria > RF32 > UBA5343 > UBA5343. The sequence goes on along the minus strand of DHQH01000027.1, from coordinate 16,216 downwards.
TCTGCCCCATCACAATCGCTCTTTTATGATCTTGAAGAGCACCAGCAACAATTTCTGATGCAGATGCAGATCCACCATTAATAAGCACCACAATAGGAAGCCCATCAGTAATATCACCTTTTTTAGCATCATATCTAAGTGTGTCTTCCTCCTTACGAGAACGAGTAGAAACGATTTCCCCCTTATCAAGGAATAAATCAGAAATAGCAACAGCCTGATCTAAAAGCCCACCAGGATTACTTCTAATATCAAGGATTAAACCTTTCAAATTACCATCTAATTTATCTTTAATTTTAGCAATGGCTTTTTCAATATTCTTATCACCATCTTCTGTAAAAGATGTAATTCTAATATATCCAATCTCATCATTAATAGTTTCATGTTTTACAGATTGAATTTTAATCACAGCTCTTTTAATTTTCACATCAAAAGATTTCTCACCTTCTCTTCTAATTGTTAGCTCTATTTTTGAACCAACTTTACCTCTCATTTTATCTACTGCTTCACTAAGACTAAGACCAATTACTGGTTGTCCATCAAGATGAGTGATATAGTCCCCTGGCTTTAATCCTGCTTTAAATGCTGGAGTATCATCAATTGGAGAAACAACTTTTACTAAACCATTCTCCATAGTAACTTCAATCCCAAGACCACCAAATTTACCTTGGGTTTGTTGTTGCATATCCTTAAAACTCTTAAGATCTAAATAACCAGAGTGAGGATCAAGAGAAGTAAGCATTCCATTAATAGCAGATTCAATTAATTTTCTATCACCAACTTCTTCTACATAATCTTTTTTAACCCTCTCAAACACATCACCAAAAAGGTTTAACAATTCATATGTTTCAACATCACTATTTTTAACTTTATCTGTTTCTTTAGCATTCGCTGTAGAAATAGCAATTATAGTTAACACAAAAAGGGTTACAAAACTACGATAGAAATTTTTATTCATTATTATTTATCCCAATATTTTTCTAGAATTTTTAAAGTCATTTAAACATATCATAAACCTATAGCAAATAAAACTAAACATTTAGTTACATTTTATTAAAACTTTTCTATATAAATATTGAATTTTCTCTCTATTAAATCTGAAAGATTTTTTGACAAGGTGCATTAACTTCGAAATGCTAAACATTGATTCTAGTGGCAATTTTTAGGCAACAAGAAATTTTGCGATTGATTTTAGACCTTACTAAATGACTTGAGCAAAATATTTGCAGTTAACAACAAAATTGCCACTAGAATCAATGTTTAAACCATGGGAGTGGATTTATTGGTTGCGTATTTTTCCTCAACTCTACATAAAGATTTGGGTTTATTTCATTTTTAGTCATAAGCCCGATTGGCTCACCAGCCAGTAGTGTTTGTCCAACATCCACATTTACCCCCTCCAGGCCTGCTATCAAGCTATGATAGCTATCACCGTGATCTATAATTATAACTTTACCATAACCTCTAAAATCTCCAGCATATAAAACATTACCATCAAATGGTGCTACAACTTGTGCATTTTTTCTGGTTTGAATAGTTATACCTTTTGCATGAGCTTTATGCTTGAGGGTTTCCCCATATTTTTTAACAATTTTACCTCTTGCTGGTAGAGGTAATTTACCTTTAGCTTTTTTGAAATTATAGCTTATTACAGTTTTAACTTCTGGCTTAGTTGGTTTATGTTTTATCAGACTTGCAGTTTTGACACCTTGCTCTTTGAGTTCTTTGAGTCTTTTTTCTTCCATTAGCTTTTTAGCTTCTTCTTTTTTCTTTAACTCAGCCAATCTTTTTTCTTCTGCTCTTTTTTGTTCTTCAGCAAGTTTTATTAAAAGTTCCTTTATATCCCCTGCTTGGCTTGCTAATTTTCTAGCATTTTTCTTTGCATTTTCTGATTTCTTTTCTAATTTCTTTCTAAGGGCTAGTTTTTTCTTTGCTAATTTTTTAAGATCACTTTGACTAGCATTGAGGCTAATTTTTGATTTTTTAATTTTTGCTAATTGATATTTTATAGATTTTTTAAGCCTAGTTAGCTGCTTTAATTTATCTCTTAGATTATGAGCTCTAACTTCAATATTTGGTAAAGTTTCTCGTAATATAATAGCACTTCTAACAGTATCAATTGGATTAGTTGGCTGAGCTATTAGTGCCTCACTTGGTTTCCAAGCTAAATTTTGTAGAGCAGATATTACCTTTATCATTTGCTCTTTTTTAATACCTAATCTTTCCGCTGTTTCAATTTGCTCTCTTTGAAGTTTTTCTAGTTTTCGCTCCATTTCAAGCAAGTCTTCTTCTAAATCTTGCACTGTTTTAGCGTTTCTAACTAATTTTTTACTAACATCTGAAATTTCTTGCTTTATAGATTTAGCTTTTTTAGAAAACTCTTTTTGGGCTTGTTTTTCTTTTTCTAATTTCTTTTCAACTTCCTTTAATTCATCACTTTTTGATGAAAGACCTAAAAAGGCATTAGCCTCACTAGACAAGGTAAGAGTGAAGCAAATCACTCCTAAAATCATTATAATTTTTTTTACCTTATCTAGCAAAACTCTATCCTATTTTAGTTATTTTACAATCACAGAAGAACCAGTCATTTCAGCTGGTTGCTCTATGTTTAATAATTCTAATAATGTTGGTGCAATATCAGCAAGCTTACCATCTTTTAGAGATTTAACATCCCCACTATTAACTAGTATTGAATATACTTTACCAACAGTATGTGCTGTATATGGCTCACCCGTTTCAGGATTCACCATCATTTCACAGTTACCATGATCAGCAGTTAAGAACATAACACCATCAACATCTTTAATGGCTTGCTCTACTTTCCCTAGACACTCATCAACTGCTTCAACAGCTCTAACAGCTGCCCCCATCATACCAGTATGACCAACCATATCACCATTTGCAAAGTTACAAACAATCACATCATATTTATCAGCTTTAATTGCTTCTACTAATTTATCAGCAACTTCAGGAGCCGACATTTCAGGTTGTAAATCATAAGTAGCCACTTTGGGACTTGGAATTAGGATTCTATCTTCACCATCAAATTCTTTTTCTTCACCACCATTAAAGAAGAAAGTAACATGAGCATATTTCTCAGTTTCTGCGATTCTAAGTTGCTTCATATTATTTTTAGCAATAATCTCACCAAAAATATTCGATAAAACTTGCGGAGGAAATAAAACTTCCATAAATCTATTATGATCTACAGAATATTCTGTCATAGCAATCGATGCTGCTAACTTCACAACTCTATTTCTTGCAAAACCATCAAATTCTTTATCACAAAGAGCATAAGTAATTTCTCTTGCTCTATCTGCTCTAAAGTTAGCCATTAATACAGCATCACCATCTTGCATTCCATCATAATCAGCAATCACTGTTGGCTTCACAAATTCATCATTCTCACTTTTAGCATAAGAATTTGCAATAGCTTCATCAGATGTAGTAGCTCTCTCACCTTTTGCTTCACAAATAGCATCATAAGCAAGTTCAACCCTATCCCATCTCTTATCTCTATCCATCCCATAAAAACGACCAGATACTGTAGAAACTTTTACATTATCAAACCCTGCAATTTCTTTTTCTATTTCTGTAACAAAACCTTTAGCAGAAGTTGGAGGAGTATCTCTACCATCTAAGAAACAATGGATTTTCACTGGAACATGATTTTCACTTAAAACTTTTGCAAGAGCTATAATATGTTTTTGATGAGAATGAACACCCCCTGGAGATGCTAACCCCATAAGATGCATAGCACCTTTAGATTCTTTTAATTTAGCAATCACAGATTTAAGTGTTTCATTACCATTAATTTCACCTGTTTTAACGGCTTTATCAATTCTTGGAAGATCTTGCATAACCACACGACCAGCACCAATATTCATATGTCCAACTTCAGAATTACCCATCTGACCATCAGGAAGACCAACATCTAAACCAGATGTTTCAATAATTCCATTTGGGTTATCTCTTAAGATTCTATCCCAATTAGGAGTGTTACCAACATTAATCGCATTATCATCAGTTGGCGGAACTCTATATCCCCAACCATCTAAAATACAAAGTAAAACAGGTTTTTTAACCATAATTTATTTTTCCTTTAAGTGTTAAAATTAATTGCTTTTAGTTATAGTATATAACTCTCAAAAGTTAAATAAGAAATATCGCTTAATCACGATAAAAATTCTATAAATTGTTTCTTAACAGAACATTTTAATCTAATGGATTTTGTGCGAATAGAAGTAAACTTCGTTTTTCAATGTGGTTTCGCGTAGTAAACCTACGTGAACGCCCCATTTAAAAATTAATTTACGATTAGTCGTGCAAAAGACGAAGATTTAATCTTAAGGATTTTTTCTTCACCTTTACTAAATTTGACTATTAATTGTATTATATAAGTCAGATAATAAGAATTAAAAGATTTTACGATTGATTTTAGAAGTACTAAATGACTTGAGTAAAATACTCGCAAATTCTGTATTAGATGACCATATAATCAATTAATAGATTACACTTTGTGGTAGGGGTGATTATTAAGGATACTTTCTACCCTATACACCTGTTCACACAAAACAGCCCTAATAAGTTTATGGGGCATAGTCAACTTACCAAATGACAATAATAAATCAGCTTTTGCTCTAACCTCATCACTATGCCCATTAGCCCCACCAATTAAGATTGCAACTTCACTTGCCCCACTCAATTGCCATTTCTTAAACATATCAGCTAACTCTGGAGAAGATAGATTCTTCCCTCTCTCATCAAGAACAATGATTTTGCTATTATTTGAAACTTTAGATAAAAGTAATCTTCCCTCATGAGCTTTTAACTCATCAACAGGAAGATTCTTTTTTTCTTCTAATTCTGTGATTTTAACCTTCCAACCACATCTTTTGATATATTCATCTATTATAGATTGCTCTGGTGATTTATTTTTAATTTTACCAATTGCTATAATATTAACTTTCATGAGAGATTACCCTTGTCTAATTTCCTCAAAAGCACTCCACATTTTCTCTAAGTTATAAAATTCCCTAACTTCTTCTCTAAATACATGAACAATTACATCATAAGCATCAATTAAAACCCAATCAGCTTTTTCTTGACCTTCCATCTTCGAAATCAAACCCTTTTTCTTCAAATTAGTAACTGCATGCTCTGCCATTGTTGCCACATGCCTATTAGAGTTACCAGTAACTATTACCATATAATTAGCAATTGATGTTTTACCCTCTAAATCTATAACAACAATATTCTCACCTTTGTCTTCTTCTAAAGACAACTTAACTACTTCTAAAATTTCTTCAGTAGTTATTTTTTTATCTTCGGTTAATTTTTCAACCATCTTAAACTTCTTACCTTTCTTTGTAAAAATGAGTAGAACTTTTCGCCTAAGGCTGCCAAGCTCCAACCTCTTCTTCTACTATATTATCTTTTTTTACCAAATCTGCCAATACATATAGCAAATCATCAACATTTTGTTTTGCAACTGCTGAAATCACATGCACCTTCTTGCCTGTATATTTCTCTAGAATTTTCTTTTTATTTTTTACATCTTCATCATCCATTGAGTCTAACTTATTAATAGCGATAATTTCTTCTTTATTAATAATGTCATGACCATAATTTTCTAACTCATGACGAATTATCTTATAAGTTTCAACCACATCTTCTTCAGTTCCATCAATCAAATGAAGCAAAGCCTTACATCTCTCAACATGTCTCAAAAATTGATCGCCAAGCCCCACACCCGCGTGTGCACCTTCAATTAAACCAGGAATATCAGCTAATATAAACTCCTGCCCTGCAAGTTGAGCAACCCCAAGATTTGGATGTATTGTAGTAAATGGATAATTAGCAATTTTTGGTCTTGCTTGAGTTACTACTGATAAAAATGTAGATTTACCAGCATTTGGCTTACCAACCAAACCAATATCTGCAATAAGTTTTAATCTCAACCACACCCATATTTCTTCGCCAGGCCAACCAGTTTCTGCTTTTCTAGGGGCTTGATTTGTCGCAGTTTTAAATCTTGTATTACCACGACCACCATCGCCACCGTTAGCAATAACAAATTTTTGCCCTTCTTCGATCATATCAACAATAACAGTTTCTTTGTCTTCTGCTAAAACCTCAGTTCCAACAGGAACTTTAATAAACAGATCCTCACCTTTTGAGCCAGTCATATCAGAACCCTTACCACCAGTCCCATGTTGAGCTCTAAAATGTTGAGAATATCTAAAATCAATCAAAGTATTAAGATTATTCACCGCTTCCAAAACAACATTACCGCCTCTTCCGCCGTCACCACCATTAGGACCACCATATTCAATATATTTCTCACGGCGAAACGACACACAACCATTTCCACCATTTCCAGATGCAATAAAAATCTTAACCTGATCTAAAAATTTCATATTATTAGCCCCAATCTCTTACATATGAAAAAGGGATGCAATTATAACATCCCCTTTATAACAGTATTAAAAGTTAAAATACTAAAGTTAATCTCAGCAATTAAGCCACAGATACAAACACTCTATTTTTATAACCTTTTTTAAACTCTACTTTACCATCAGTTGTAGCAAAGATAGTATGATCTTTACCTAAACCAACATTATCACCAGGATACCATTTAGTACCTCTTTGCCTAACAATGATGTTACCAGCTAAAACAGCTTCACCACCGAATTTTTTGATACCTAAACGGCGACCTTCAGAATCTCTACCATTATTGGAACTACCACCAGCTTTCTTATGTGCCATAGTTCTTCTCCTATTTTCTTAATTAATCTTAACTTGCAACAACTTCGGTAATTTTAATAACCGAAATATTTTGTCTGTGACCTTTTTTACGACGATAATTATGTCTTCTTTTTTTCTTGAAGATTATAACTTTTTCATCCTTAGCTTGAGCAATAATTTCACCTTCAACCTTAGCACCATCAACTAATGGGGTACCAATTTTATCACCAAGAGCTAAAACATCATCAAATTTAACTTTTGAGCCTTCTTCGCCTTCAAGTTTTTCTATCTTGATAACATCACCTTTAGTTACTCTATATTGCTTTCCGCCTGTTTTAATTACAGCATACATCTTTTTATTCACTTTCTTATTTTAATAAATTTATAAATTAAGTCTGTTGAAATATACATTACAATTCCTACGAGTCAACAAATTTTTACAAAAAAATCGTTTTTTTTAATAAAAACACCTAAAACCTCTTAATAAAGTAAAATTTAAGTTAGCATTTTATTTACTTGCATAATATATTTTAGAAAGAAATCTAGTAACATTTGGGGCATTTTAGAAGTGTTTAAACATATTAACTCAAAAATTTTATTTACAATCTTAATAACTATATCTCTATCATCTTGTGCACTAGAGACTATTGACTTAGCAACCACAGCTAAAAATGCCGCAGGCTCCATGGCTGATACTTATATAAGACCACAAACCCCATCTGCTGTTGTTGTTTGTAGGACTCAACAATGTGCCCCTGCTAGGACCAATATGACAACCGAGTTTTTATACAACTCTATGCTCCAATTATTTGACAACAACAATGGTACCAATGCTCTTATATGTCGAGCAGACCCTGCAACCAGAACCTGTGTAGAAAACTTTATATCATTTCCAACCGCAGTTGGCATAACTCCAGCCCAAGCATTTATCGATTCAGTAAAAATTGTTGACATCAGACTCAGAAAAGGCACAAACATCTTAGACTTAGTATTAGATTATAACCTTTCTTATAATGGTGTAAAACCTGCATGTACTCCGGCAAAATCAATCCTATTTGCCAGAAGCACCGATTATATGCTAATTGAAGATGCTGGATATAAATGTAAAATGACCTCTATTGGTAATACTACTGTTACAACAGTATTCGCTATTGACTATTTAGACTTAGATTACGGCACAATTGGCGGATACTACTCTGTTGGACTATCAGGACCTGCCTATGGTGGTGGATCTGGTTATATGATGCTAAGACTTAAAAACGACGCTTATCCATTAAAACCAACCTTAGTTAGCCCAAATGCTATTGGTGGGAATAAAAGAAAAGGATCCCTCCCAACTCCAAACACAGAACATAAAGATACTTATGACAAATCAAAAACTATCCCATCAAAAGTACAATATAAACCAATCCCTTTGAAAAAATAGAGGTAATTAAAAAAAGAGAGCTTAATGCTCTCTTTTCTTTCTTCTCAATATTTCTAATGTAGAAACTGAAGATTTATCTTCTTGCATAACAGCTTGCAACTCATCACCTCTATCCCAAAACTCACGATCAGATAAAAGCTCAGTTGCTTTTTTTATATAATCATTATTTCTATATCCACCCTCAATACCAAGTTTTGCTAAGACACTATTTTGAGCCTGTCTAACATGACTTTTTGATAATTCTACACATTTATTGAGTTCATGAGACATTGCATTACAATATACAAATAGGTTCATAGGGCTTAATTTTGTGTTGTCTTGTCCAATTTTATTCACAAACACTTTCCTATCAAGAGCACCAACAATAGGATCTACCTTATTATCTTTATTTAAAGGTGTCAAAACCCCTTCATCAGCAACGCCAATCATAACATGACCATTATTCACTATCACATTTTTTAATCCTGTTGAAACAACTTGCTGCCCATCTACCAACACATAATCCAAATCGCCATATATAACTCCAGCACCTTTAACTAATTTAGACTCATTTATATTAGCATCACTCACTCTAGCATCTTCCAATTGAGAACGCACAATTTTTGAATCTGTAACCTCAGCATTAACCAGTAAACAATCTTGCAATTCTGTATCTTTACCATCAACAACACTATCACCCCAGATTTCACTCTCACCTCTCACAATAGCACCATTAACCACTCTTGCTTGATCCATATGAGAGATATAAGAACCTTTCTCCACAAAACCACCTTTAACCTTTTTATTAATTCTACCCCTTTTATCTAGATAGATTACCTCATAAAGATCTTCTTTATCTGACTTTTTTAGAATATATTTAGGTCTTCTATTTTTTAATTTATATGCTTCATTAGCTTTATATGGAACAAACACATCAGGAAAAACAGTATTTTCATCAACTCCATCCAACATAATTTCTCTAAAGTCACCCTCTAAAAAACCTTCCTTTTTAAGATAATCATAATATTTATCACCATACGCCCAAAAATCCTGCATCATATTATCAACATCAACAGGTTCTGAATCATATACATTTATAAAAGAAGCAAGCTCTTTCAACACCGTCTCTAATGTTTCTTCATATTTTTCTTGAGTTATACCTTCCTCAGGACTACAATGCCTTTCCATATATCCAGTCATAGCAATGGCAATAGCTTTTGATTCTGGCTTATCATTTGCTGCATTTAGAAAATTTGATGCTAGAATTTGGTTTTTAGGAGCAAATTTAATACCTAATAACTCCGTATCATATCTACCATCTTCTCTTTTTATATAATTAATACCATTAAATATCCTAGTATTAATATTCCAACCAGCCACACAAGAATTGACCATCTCTGATGTCACATTACAATCTTGAATTATACTATTATAAAGATTACCAGATCCAGTTACATAACTATTGGCAGCTACAAGACTTCTGTGAGATTTTCCACTCACTCTACTATTACTAACAATACAATCTTGAACAATCGCATATTTATCAATCACTGAATTTTTATGAACAATACTTTCATCTGTAACTATTGCATTATCTAGTATTTTTGCATACTCTGCTAAAACAGAATCATCTAATAACACACAGTTATCATAATGAGACAGATAACTATCAAGGGACATAAATCCCCCTTTATTACCCTTTTCCACTAAACCATCTATATCCATATCATACACTATCTGATATAACTTTACTCCTGTGCTAGCTACTTCTTTATCTGTTCTTTCTAAGTGATATTTAGGCTGAAAACTATCTGGATTGGTTACATTACCCTCGTTAAAATTAAGAAGAATCAATTCATCAGGAGCATTAATTCCATCAACCCAACCATTTTTTTCTATCTCTTCTGAAGTATAAATAGGAATATTGTTATAAGATTGTCTTTGCATATTTAACCCTTATCAAAAAAACTCTTTTAGACAAAATATACCAAAGTTAAAATAAAATCAATATAAAAAAGATAATGATTTAATTAGTACTCAATCATGACTCCAATCTGAAGGATTTTTTCTCAAGGTGCATTAAACTAAATTTTGTCGCTTCCCGCTCAAAAACTAATAGAAAGTATTGAATTGCATTATATAAGGCAGATAATAAGAATCCCCATTGATGGGGTCTGAAGGATTTACAACCTCTACTCTAATCTGAAGGATTTTGTGCGAGTAGAAGTAAGTTGAAATTTAAATAAGCATATCGCGTAGTAAACCTACGTGATCGTGTTTATTTATTAATTTCAACTTACGATTAATCGTGCAAAAGACGAAGATAGAAAAGATTATTTGCAAGACACACAACTCTTACAATTACCACCACAACTATGTACTTCTGCAGAACTAGCATTATCAGCATCTCTAAATGTCTTCACAATCTCACCATATTCTACCCCTAATTCACCTGCAAAGCTATTGAGATTTTTCATCAACATTTCTTGCCTCTCACCACTTATATATGATGGCTTTCTAGCAATTGATAAAACAGGCAATAATTCTTTTAGATCTTTTGTGTTCATATCTATATTTTTTGTGGAGATTCTTATTCTTTTACCAAGTCCTGCTGAAATTTTACTATACATATCATCACTGTCTGCATCAATTATTTCATCTATTTTTATGTTAATAGATTTCATATCATTTGGTGACAAAAACTCTAATACATCGCCTGTTTTAATTTCATTACGATTCATAAATATAATATCATCACCTTGCCACTCAATAATTGAGCCTGCAAATAACCAATCACCTAATGTTCTAGTAAAATCATAATTCTGCGAAACATTGGTAAGCCTACCTTCAAAAAATCCTAAGGTATAGCCTCTATTTTGCAAGGTAAATAACTCAGCTTGATATTTTCTAAAGTCCCAATTTTCTTTATCTTTTTTCCAAGCATCAATCGCATTTCTATAAGCTCTTGCTGTGATTGCTGTATAATATTCTGATTTATTTCTACCCTCAACCTTCAGAGAATCAACTCCTATTTCCAATAAATCATTAAGTCTTGGCATTAGACATAAATCTTTAGAACTCATAATATATGAACCATGTTCATCCTCAACTAACTCATATAACTCATCAGGTCTAAATTCTTCTTGTAACATAAATTGAAAATCATTTTTATTATATTCATTTATCTCTACTTCTTTTACTGAGCCATCTTTCATCTTTAAATGTAATTTATAATGCCATCTACAAGAATGGGCACAATTTCCCTGATTAGCTCCTCGCTCTGCCATAAAGTTAGATAACAAACATCTACCAGAATAAGACATACACATCGCCCCATGGGTAAATACTTCTATCTCAATATCTTGGCATTTTTCTCTAATCTCTTTTAATTCTTCAAAGCTAACTTCACGACCTAACACACACAAACTAGCACCTTGCTCTTTCCAATAATCAACAGTTAAAGAAGAGCAAACATTAGCTTGAGTTGAAACATGACATTTAAGCTCCGGAGCATGTTTTTTCACATAAGAAAACACTCCAGGGTCTGCCATAATAACACCGTCCGGCTTAAGGTCTCTTAGAGTTTCCACAAACACTGGCAATTTTTCGATATCTTTGTTATGAGCAAATAAATTAAGAGTTAAATAAATCTTCTTACCATGCTCATGTACAAATTTAATACCTTCTTGTAAATCCTCTAACGAAAATTTCGATTGCACCCTAAGACTCATATCAGGAGTACCTGCATAAACCGCATCTGCTCCATATAAAATTGCAGTCTTTAATTTCACCAGTGATCCAGCTGGCATTAATAATTCAGATTTTCTTTCCATTTTACTCTATCTCATATTTTACTAAATTCACATCAACCGAGCCATATCCTGTTGAATCAACATATATTTTTGAAACTATAGGTAATTTACCATCATCCGATTTCTTCATCCAAAAATAAATTGGCCTATCCGCACTAAGCGTTAGCAAAAAATTATTACTTTTTTGACCATGCCCATCAATATAAACCTGACATTTTCTAAACTCCCCCGAAAGCTCTGGATATTTCTTATTCTTTAACTTTTCATCACCCAGATCTTTAAAATTAACATCAAATCTGATTTTACCATTAAAAACCGCCATACCACCATTACAATTGCCTTCTGTGATATATTTATTTAAGATATAACTATAAGCTGTCTGGAAATCTGCAGCCCCAACCGCATCCTTATTACCTCTTAGATCATTAAACATCTTATTACCATTCCTAGTCTTAAACCTAGAAACCATAACTCCATTTTCATAAATAAACTCACGAGTTTTATATCTATCTCCTGACTTATTAGTTTCTAAATAAGTAACAGGTATAAACTTATCCTCTTTGATTTTTCCTCTACTCTCATAACTAGCTTTCATAGAGTTTACCCAAGAAACCACACCTATTGTTTTCACCCAAGTCTTAAATCTATAGGCATTTTTAACCAAATCAAAATCAACGGTTACATCCATACTATCCATACCGCCAATCTCAACCTTAAATTTATGATTAACTATTCCCGCCTCAACATCAAAACTAGTCAAAAGCAGCATCATAACCAACAATGTAAATATTTTTTTCATAAATCTATGTTCTTTAGCCTAAAATTAACATATATCGTGATACTATATATAATATCTAAAAATAAGTTTAAAGCATAAAGGTTATTCAAATGTCAAAAAAAATATTAATATTAATGGGGGGAACATCATCTGAAAGAGAGGTAAGTATATTATCTGGCAAAAACATAGCCAAAGCTCTACAAAATTCTCAATATGATATAATTGAATATATTTACTCAGATACCAGAGATTTAATTAAAACCATTGATAATAATAAAATCGATATAATTTTTAATGCTCTACATGGCGGAAGTGGAGAAAATGGCACAATTTCTGCCCTATTTGACTTATTAAAAATACCATATACTCACTCATCAGCAGAAACCTCTGCTATTGCCATGAATAAAGAAATAACAAAAAAAATTGTCTCCAGTTTAGGCATTAAATGCCCCAAATCAATTAGAGTAAAACTATCAGAAATCAAAGACACTAGCTTTGACATTCCATTCGTAGTAAAGCCTGTATCTGAGGGTTCATCAATTGGTATTGAAATAATCAGAAACCAAAAAGAGTTAGATAATCTGAACTATACACTAAATACCAAATTAATGATTGAGGAGTATATAGCAGGACAAGAACTAACCGTAACTGTATTAGATAATGAAGCCTTAGCTGTAACTGAACTTAAAACTGATGAAGAATTTTATGACTATAACGCAAAATACACAGATGGTTTAACACAACATATTCTGCCTGCACCAATCCCTGTAGAAATTGAATCAGAAGCTAAAAACATCGCCCTTAAAATTCACAAAGAACTAGGCTTTAATTATGTATCAAGAAGTGACTTTAGATACAACCCAACTGATGGACTAGTATTTTTAGAAGTAAACACTCACCCAGGTATGACTAAATATTCTCTTGTCCCAGAACAAGCCAAATACAAAGGCATGAGCTTCACTACATTATGTGAAAACTTAATCAAAAATGCATCTTATACTGAATATTAAATATGCCCAAAAAGCTAATATGAAGGAATTCCAACATTCCTAAAAAATTCGCTAACAGCCTTATCTTTAGATTTTAAGATTGTTTTTTCCGAAATAACAGCATCAAAGCGTATTTTTTTTAGCTTTCTAAACATATTACCCTTTGCTATAAAATAATTTTTAGCATCATCATTTGCAGGTATAATTTTTTCAATCTTTTTAAGTTTTTTCTCGGCATTCACAGAAATATCACTCATCACTTTCTTGGATAAAGATTTTCCTATAAACCACTCATCATTACTAGCAATATATAAAGGAATAATACCGTAACTTTTCTTATGCAGACTAGCCACAACATCTAAAATCTTTTTATTAGACTTGCTCGTAAACGGTAGCACTATTATTTTCTTTTTTCTTCCTATCATCAGATTTAACCTTAATCCCAAATTGAACGGAGAGCTTATATATTAGATTACTTAAAAATACACAATAAAAAACATTGCTTTTAACAATATTTTTTATATCTTTAATAGTTATATAATAATTTATATGGAAATTTAAATGAAAAAACAGCTACTAATAATTATCGGCCCAACCGCTTCTGGCAAATCATCTCTAGCAATCAAACTCGCTAAAGAAACAAATGGTGTAGTCATAAATGCCGATTCCATGCAAATTTATAAAGAACTACCAATTATAACTGCCTGCCCAAGTGAAAAAGACAAAGAAACAATCTCTCATAAATTATATCAGATCCTAGATGCTAATGAACCGTGTTCAGTAGCTTTCTGGATAGATCTTGCAATTAAAGAAATTGAAAATTGCTGGCAAAATAATCAAACCCCAATAATTACTGGAGGCACTGGACTATATATCAAATCTTTAATCGAAGGATTATCTCCAATTCCTGATATTTCAGAAGAAATCAAAAATAAAACCAATCAGTTAATAGCAAGTAAAGGGGTAGAAGCCGCCTATAAGCTTTTACAAGAAAAAGACCCAAAAACTGCGAAAAGATTACCACCCAAAGATCTACAAAGAATAAGACGAGCCTTGCAGGTTTTTGAACAAACCAGAAAGTCTATTACCGACTGGCAACAAGAAGAAAATATCATAAAACTTCCAAAATGCAAAACTACTACTATTGCCATTTTACCTGAGCGAGAAAAACTTTATCAAAGATGCAATAAAAGATTCGATATAATGCTAGAAATGGGAGCAATTAAAGAAGCCAAAAATTTCTCTAAAAAATCAGTCAAAACAGAGAGCCCTCTATTAAAGGCTCTTGGTTATCCTTCACTACTCGAACATATCCAAGGAACATGTAGCTTAGAACAAGCTATAAAAAACGGCAAAACCCTAACTAGAAGATATGCCAAAAGACAGATAACTTTCATCAAGCATCAGATAAAAAAAGACCTAATCATTGACGATTTTAACTTTGACATAAAAAACATATTAACAGAACTATAAAAAATAAGAAGATTTTATTGCCAACACACCCGTAACATTATAAAAAAGAAATAACAATAATATTAATCTAAAAATTAAAAGAGGAATGCATGTTTTCAAAATTATTAGGCTGGTTATCAGCAGATATGGCTATCGACTTAGGTACTGCAAACACCTTAGTATATGTAAAAGGCCGCGGTATTGTACTAAACGAACCTTCAGTTGTTGCAATTGAAGAGCATAAAGGTAAAAAACAAGTTTTAGCAGTTGGTAACGAAGCTAAACAAATGCTAGGTAGAACTCCTGGCAACATTCAAGCAATCCGTCCTCTTAGAGACGGTGTGATTGCAGACTTTGAAGTTGCAGAAGAAATGATTAAATACTTCATCAGAAAAGTTCACAACAGAAGAAATTTTGCATCTCCTTTAGTAATCGTATGTGTTCCATCAGGATCCACTGCTGTTGAACGTCGTGCTATCCAAGAATCAGCAGAAGCTGCTGGTGCAAGAAGAGTTTGGTTAATTGAAGAACCAATGGCCGCTGCAATTGGTGCAGGACTTCCTGTAACAGAGCCAACTGGTAGTATGGTTGTTGATATTGGCGGTGGTACAACAGAAGTTGCTGTTCTCTCTCTTGGTGGTATCGTTTATGCTAGATCTGTTAGAGTTGGTGGTGACAAAATGGATGATGCTATTATATCATATATCAGAAGACACCATAACCTGCTTGTTGGTGAGAGCTCAGCAGAAAGAATTAAAAAAGAAATAGGTTCTGCTTGCCCTCCACAAGAAGGTGATGGTAGAACAATGGAAATTAAAGGCCGTGATTTGATGAACGGTGTTCCAAAAGAATTAGTAATTACAGAAAAACAAATAGCAGAAAGTTTAGCAGAACCAATCAGCCAAATCGTAGAAGCTGTAAAAGTAGCTCTAGAACACACAGCTCCAGAATTAGCAGCTGACATTGTTGACAAAGGTATTGTACTAACTGGTGGCGGTGGATTACTTGCTAACTTAGACTTTGTTTTAAGACATGC
>DHQH01000115.1:9760-11216 GCA_002410125.1 Alphaproteobacteria bacterium UBA5343 | reverse complement strand
ATGATATTTATGATATATCATTTAGAAATCATAAACCACGAACTAACTCATGCTCTTTTTGCTATTCTAACTCTCCACCCTGCAGGAAGTTTAGAAGCTGACGAAAGAAACGGCGGCAGTATTACAATTAAAGGCGGAGGCAACTGGCTTATAACCATAGCTCCATATTTTTTTCCAACAATGACCTGCGGCATGATTATAATAACCCACATCTACACCCAGACCCATCCAATAAACCTATCTCTATTATTTGGCTTAGGATTCTCTATTGCCTATCACATAATGACAGTAATTCAAGAAACCCACCCCGAACAATCAGATTTACACCGCGTAACATTCCCATTTGCCTTTATGTTTATACCAACTGCAAACCTGTTATTCATTGGTTCAACCCTTGCATTTGCAGACAGAGGAGCTTATGGAATATCGCTATTTCTAAAATCAGTTTTTCATATATCTAAATATTACTTAGAGCGAATGTTTTAGAATTGTATTTGTAGCATCCAACTCAACCACAGCTCCAATTGGCAAAGAAAATCTTTCTTTAATATGCCCATAAGGAAAATCTCTAATCACTGGAATTTTAATATCACCACAAATATCATCAAGCACATGCTCAATTGTTCCATCATGCAAATCTTTTGATACACAATCTGTAAATGCCCCAAACACGATTCCTTTAACCTTATCAAAAACCCCCAAAAATTTTAGATGATGTAACATTCTATCAATCGCATAAGGCTCTTCATCTACATCTTCAATGAGTAAAATAGCATCCTTGAAATCAGGGCAATATTCTGTCTCAACCAAGGCATTAAATACCGTTAAACAACCACCGATTAAACGACCTTTAGTCTTACCTTCAACCTGACATCTTCCACCTTTAGCTTCAAAACTTTTATGCTCCAAAAGCCTAAACAAAGATTCGTGATTATTTTTTGTTATACCTTTATTAATACTAAAATCAAAACCAAGACTAACACCACTATATCCAACTAGTCCTGTCTTTGCATTTAACCCCATATGAAGAGCGGTAGTATCACTAAACCCAATTATTGCTTTAGGGTTATTCTTTATAACCTCATAATCCAACTTATCTAAAACCCTCATAGACCCATAACCACCACGAGCAGTAAATATTGCTTTTATCTCATCATCTCTAAAGCAATCCATCAAATCCCTAGCTCGCTCAACATCTCGCCCACCTAAAAACCTATCTCTCTTGTATAAATTTCTAGTTATTATAGGCTCATATCCCGCATCTTTTAACCACTTAATACCAGGTTCAATATATTCTTCTTCTGCATGCGAAGACGGTGATAAAACTGCAACCTTATCACCTTTATTTAAATTCACAGGATATAAAACTTTTTCCATCTCTCAACCTCTATAATTATTTTTTATACTATCATCTTACTTACTTAAATTATGTCAGATTATATTAGATAGATAATAA
>DHQH01000115.1:3451-9527 GCA_002410125.1 Alphaproteobacteria bacterium UBA5343 | reverse complement strand
AATAAGAATTAAGAAATTTTGCAATTGATTTTAGAAAGACTAAATGACTTGAGCAAAATATTCGCAAATTCTGTATTAGGTATCAATAAAATCTAACACACCCTTGATTATATGAACTCATTATACTAACTCTCCTATATTCTTTATTATATGAGTCAGATAATAAGAATTCAGAAAATCAAAAATTCTAGCGTAGCAATTCATACGTGAATTTTTTATTATTCGCAAATTCTGTATTAGATGACCATAGAATCAAGAATATCACTGGCAAATACAGTCAAACTATTATCTCTCGCCCCCATTATTACAATTCTATCACCACTTCTTACATTATCTATAAGATAATCTTTTATTTCTTTTCTATTGTCAAAAAATATAGCTTTTTTACCTGCTTTATTCACTGCATCTGTCACATCTTTTGAAGATACATCTTTTACGACACTACCACCAGCATAATAAATCTCTGGCATAAGTAAAATATCTTCACTACCCAATGTTTCAGCAAAAACTTTTGCTATATCTTTTCCCATCAATCTAATTGGAGAAAATCCATGAGGCTGGAACATAACTAATAACCGACCATCATATTCTCTTAAAGCTCTCATACTAGCATTAATCTTATCAGGGTTATGTCCGAAATCATCAATAATACTAATTCCATTATTAACCCCAATAGTTTCTAACCTTCTGGTAATCCCACTATAACCCTCTAAAATTTTAGCAGCCTCAAACATATCTACACCCATTTCTTCTGCAACAGCTATTGCAGCTATTGCATTATAAACATTATGCTTTCCATAAATAGCTAGCTTAAATTCTTTATCATCTATTTTATAGGCTATTCCTGATTGCAAAGGTTTAATGTCATAGGCATAAATATCAGCCCCCTCATTTTCAAGAGAAAATGTTTTTAACTTCTCTTTATTAACTGATAGCTTCTGACAATATTTACAATCCAAATTCATCACTATTTTATGTTTAGCTCTGCCTGCAAAATCAGAAAAAAGCACCAATAATTCATCAATAGTTTTATGGTCTAAAGAAATATTATTTATCACCGATATATAAGGATTATATTTTTCTATACTACCATTGCTTTCATCGGCTTCAATCACACATATATCACCATCAGAATAATAGGCACTACCAAGAGATTCTCCATCTTTTTCTTTTAAATTTTTCATAACCCCACCATTAATAATAGTAGGGTTCTTTCTTGCTTCTTTCAAAATATAGCCAATCATCCCTGTTGTTGTAGACTTACCACTAGTCCCACCAACTGCGATTCCTTTTTCATATTGATGAAACATATCAGCCAATAGATCAAATCGCTTAATAATTTTGATGTTTTTTTGTAATGCCTTCTTCACATCTGGAATAGTTTCTTCTACTGCAGTTGAAATTACCAAACAATCAACATCATCTTCAATAGCTGAACCATCTTGCGGAAATAAATTAATACCATTTTTCTTAAACACTTCTTGGATTTGCTCATTTCCACCCTGATCAAAACTTCTATCACTACCATTAACTTCAAATCCTTGCCATTTAAGAATTTGAGCTAATGGACTCATACCACTACCAGCAATTCCACAAAAACTATATTTCTTCATCAAAACTCTTCCTTCAACTTACAATGCATCAATCATTTTACTTTCTCTATGCTTGATAATCTTCTTAGATTTATAAAGCAAAGTAAAATAAGATTTATTATCCTCATCACTATCAATGGAAATTATCACTTCCACATCATCAGTTCTAAAAGCCCTATAAAGACTAACCTCTCCCTCATAAATATCTTTTAAGAAATTTTCATCACCTATAGCACTCTCATCAAATTCTTTAACTCCTGAAGCATCACCCATTCTCTCTAACCGTTGCTCTTCTTGTCTTGTAAGTTCTCTTTTTACTTTTTTAGGTGTAAAAAATTCTTTATTATCAGGATATTTTTGAGCCAACAAATCACCAAATCTCTTATAATGCTTTAAGACTTCACCCCCATTTGGCTCATCTTCAAAAAACTTACTAACCGCAGAAACTCTCCATAATTTATCATCATCACCAAAACTCACCACAACCTTATCCATTTCTTTAATTGGTTTTGGCAAATATTTAGCAAAATAACTATTAGGGTTTTTATTCTCTTTATATTCTTCTAAAACTACCCCTTGTTTTTTAACACCTATTATACTATCCCCCCAATAAAGACCAAACGGAGCCTTATCACGAATATCCTCAATCTCGGCTTTTTCAATATCATCACCCTTATCATTAAATATTTTAGGTTTCGCTTTAGATTTATTAACCAAGTTTCTAGCTGCCTCTATCGCCTCAAATTGCTTATCAACTTCTTTATCATCAATTACCAAATTCTCCAAAATATCTATATCACCCCTTGCTCTTACAATATTAGGGCAAAAAACAATATAAGCAGCACATATAATTAATATAAATTTTTTCATTTTTCCCAAAGCTCCATAATTTCTTATTTACAAAATGAACACCGTTCATCTATACTATTGCTAACACATATTAATAGTAAAGCACAAAAGATGATAAAAAATAGTAAAAAACCAAATTTATACCTTGAATCTCTTCATATGGGCCGTAAAATCATTATAAATGAGGGTATAGAAGAATTAGCTATGAGAAAAATTGCCAGAGAAACCAAACATTCCGTTGGAGCTCTTTATAACCATTTCAAAAACTTTGACGAATTTACAATCCTACAAAATGGCATAACCATCGATAATTTAATTCTAACACTTGAAGAATATAAAAAAGATACAAGAACAACACCTTACATCTTATTATCAGAATTAAACAACATCTATGTAAACTATATCAAAGACAATAAAAACCTATGGCAATTATTATATAGTACCCATAGCAAAAAATCTAAAATTGAGTTTCCTGTTTGGTATAAAAAGAAACTCTTCCAACTCTATAACATCATTGAAGAAACTTTCTTAGAAACCATCCCTAACATTAATAAAAAAGAAGCCAGAACAGCTTGCAAAACTCTATGGACATCACTTTTTGCAACCAGCTCTTTATTAATCACAGGTAATTTTGATTTCTTCAACAATACAAGAGCCGAAGATGTTTGCCAACTCCTAACCAACACCTATATCGCAGGCATTATGGCAACCAACAAATAAGGATTATAAAACCAAATGTATGTTGAAGAGCTATTCAATAATCGCTTTATTTTAATCTTTTTAGTTATTTTTTTAATGAGAATAAAATATGCCACTTATAAAAATATCTATATTTGTGCATTGGTAAATATTTTAGGTACTTCTCTTCACGAATTAAGTCATTATTTTGCAGGATTGATTCTAAATGCCAAACCAACCAGCTTTTCTGTTTGGCCAAGAAGAAGCTTAGAGGGTGGTTATACAATGGGCAGTGTTGGTTTTAGAAATATCAAATTTTATAATGCAATTCCAGCAAGCCTAGCCCCTCTTTCTCTTTTATATATAGGCTATTTACTAAATCAATATTTCTTTCCTTTAATGATTCCAACTTTTGGCAATTATTTAATTTATCTTTTAATGCAAACCATCATTATTGAGAATGCGATTCCATCAAGAGCCGATTTTCGTATTGCCTTCTCCCACCCATTAGGCATCTTACTTTACGGAGCATTATTTTACTATATCTGGAACTTTGTTTTATAGATTTTGAATTTTTTACTTGCAAAATAGTAATAAATTATTTATTGATGTGCTTACGAAGCAAAACTATGCGCCCGTGGCTCAACTGGATAGAGCACTTGACTACGGATCAGGGGGTTAGGGGTTCGAATCCTCTCGGGCGTGCCATTTAAAAGAACACTCCATTAGGGGTGTTTTTTTATAATATCATATCACATTTGAATTTTTCCACACATGAACAAATCGAATAAAACATTCTATAACTTATTATTAAAATTCAAAATAATTTGTTATTTTTGTTTTACATATGATTTCTATTGTATATAATTGCTTTTAATTAAGACAAGTTCTTAACTAGATTTTTACTAAAAAAGCCCAAATTACCCAGAAATTAGAAGTATATTTTTAATTTCTTACTTGTATTTTATATAAAATGGCTTTACAAGATTATAATATATAATTTGCATTTAACTTTAGATAAAAGGTGTTCAGACCAAATGACTTTTCAAAAAGCAAAAATTTTCACATCACTTTCCCTAGTAATTGCTTTGAGTGGGTGCTCATTCTCTTCAGATGCTCTATTCCCATCTCTAACAGGAAGTGATGCTCAAGAAGTTCAATTACAAGATAACAATCAAATAATTAGCTCTTCAGAAATTAATACCCCTCCTACAATGGGAAGCACAAATTTTGAACCAATTTCTGTTAGTGCTGCTGGTGCAACAGGTACATTTGTTGGGCAAAAAGTTGTTACCTTTAGAAATGAGTTAAAACAATTACAAGAAACTATTAGAACTAGAAACGAAACATTACAAGCCATCCGCGGCAAAACATCTATGGATGCTGCAAAATACCACTCAATTGTTGCTTTAATCAAATCAAGATTACAAGTTGGAACAACACCTGGCAATCCTGACATTTTTGCAAGATGGCAAGATGCACAATCTATGATTAGTCAAATGAATAATAACATCTCAATGATGAACCAACTAGCAACTCAAGTTGCAAGTGATGCTGCTATGACTGCTTACTTATCAGATTCTATTAGAGCTGCATTTAATGTTTCAGGTGCTGTTGATGAAGATCACAGACAACTTAGAATCTTAGAAGATGAAACAAACCAAACTGCTGTGTTAATTGAAAGATTACTTAGCGAATTAAATCACGATATTAACAGACAACAACAATATACAGAAAACGAAAAAAGCAATCTCAACACTTTAACTGTTGCAATTAAAGGAGGTCAATTATATGGCTCTAGCCTAGCTACATCTTCATTTGATGTTAACACACCAAGCTATAGCCCGCTTCCAGATGCTACAGTAAAAAGCAAACCTTTATTCATTGTTAGATTTAACAAACCAAATGTTCCTTACGAACAAGGTTTATATCAAGCTGTAAAAAGAGTTTTAGAAGTTAAAAAAGATGCAGAATTTGAACTTGTTGCTGTAACTCCTGTTTCAAAAACAAAAGTTAGCAACATCAATGCCAGAAGAAGTGCAGAAACTGTTTTAAGATCTCTTACTTCAATGGGAATGCCTGCAAGCAGAGTCAACCTTTCTGCAATGAGCAGCAATGATGCAGATTCTGTAGAAGTTCACCTTTATGTAAAATAAAATACTAACTTCTTAACTAAAAAAACCTGATTATTTCAGGTTTTTTTTTATGAATTTGATGAATTTTTTGGCAGTAGAAGAAAATTCAAATAAACCAAAATTCTAGCATAGTAACTACGTGAATATTTTGAGAAATGTAGAATTTTCAATTAATGACATAAAAGACGAAAATTCTCTTGACTATTTAGATATTTTTACCTATAAATCACTAACGAAACGGAAAAATAAGGAGAAAGACCGTGAAAAGAACATTCCAACCAAGTAACTTAGTAAGAGCTAGAAGACATGGTTTTAGAGCTCGCATGGCTACAGTTGGTGGCAGAAAAGTAATCGCTAACCGTCGTGCAAAAGGTCGTAAAAGACTTAGCGCTTAAGTATATCTAAAATGTCATCTCGCAAGATAACATTACTAAAAAAGAGGGAAGACTTTGTAAGAGTCGCAAAATCAGGCATTAAATCAGTTCAAAAGGGACTAATTTTACAAGCGGCTCCTATCCCTTCTATTAAATCCCCATCATCAACTTCTCAAAACTCATTTAGAATTGGTTTTACTGCAACCAAAAAAATTGGCAATGCTGTAATTAGAAACCGTAGCAAAAGAAGACTAAGAGAAGTTGTAAGCATTATTATGTGTAAAAACAATATCGAAAACTTTGATTTTGTAGTTATTGCTAGATATAATACCAAAGACTTACCATTTACAACATTACTTAATAGTTTAGAAAAGGCATTAAGTGACATAAACAATCACTTGAGTTAGAAAAAGATATGAAAAATATCTGTATAGCATTGATAAAATTT
>DHQH01000115.1:0-3187 GCA_002410125.1 Alphaproteobacteria bacterium UBA5343 | reverse complement strand
CCATTAATGCCTTCATGTTGTAGGTTTACACCAAGTTGCTCAAGCTATGCTATTGAAGCCTTTGAGAAACACGGTTTTTTTATTGGTATAAAACTAACAACCAAAAGAATATTAAAATGCCACCCTTTTTGTGAGGGAGGGATAGATAATGTACCAAGTAAGGAAGAATTAAAAGGAATTAAAAATGAAAGAAGAAAATAAAAGCTTATACCTAGCTGTATTACTATCAATTATTGTAATTTTCATTACAAATAATTATCTATTCCCAAATAAGAATAAAAACATTCAAAAACCAACTAATCTAGATATCCAAATTGAAGACACTGTATCTGAACCTACAAAAACTCAAGAAATAAAATTAGTTGAAAAATATAACCCAATCACCAAAGAAGAAGCAATTGGTCAAGACAGAAGAATAAAAATTGAAACACCTCAAATAACTGGTTCACTAAGATTAAGAGGAGCCAGATTTGATGACATCAGCCTAAACAACTATAAGGTAAGCTTAGAAGAAAACAGTGCTAATATTGACCTATTAAAACCCGCTAAAACAAAAGAGCCATATTTTGCAGAAATCGGTTGGCTATCTACAGATAAAAACCTAAAAACCCCAAACAAAAACACTTTCTGGCAAACAAACTCTAACACACTAACCCCTAATTCTCCAATCACTCTAAAATGGAATAATGGACAAGGTGTAGACTTCATTTTAGACATTTCTGTTGACGAAGATTTTATGTTTAGTATAACCCAAAGAGTAGAAAACAACTCTAACAAAGAAATAAGCTTATTCCCATATGGTTTAGTATCAAAAACTCGATCAAAAAACACTAAAGTAGCAAGAGCAATCGTTCACGAAGGGCCATTAGGTGTAGTAAATTCAAGTCTTGAAGAAACTAAATATTCAAACATCAAAAAAGATGAATTAGAAGAGTTCAAAACCACAGGTGGTTGGACCGGTATTACTGATAAATACTGGTTAACAGCTCTTGCCTTTGATCAAACTGCCAAAGATGTAAAAACAAGATATAGCTATGCAGAAACAAATAGTGGCGATAGATATCAAGCAGACTTTATATCACCTGTTATTAAAATTGCTGCAAAATCCTCAAAACAAGTAACTACTCATCTTTTCTCTGGTGCCAAAGAAATAAAATTATTAGATAAATATAAAGATGAATTAAATATAGATAGATTTGATTTAGCAATTGATTTTGGTTGGTATTATTTCCTAACCAAACCATTTTTCTACATCTTAGACTTCTTATACATATTCCTAGGCAATATGGGGTGGGCGATCATTATCTTTGCAGCACTTTTAAGGTTTTTAATGTTCCCTATTGCCAATAAATCTTACACATCTATGTCTAAAATGAAAAAAGTACAACCCAAAGTCCAGGCTCTTCAAGAAAGATACAAAGAAGATAAAATGAGACTACAGCAAGAGATGATGGCTCTTTATAAAAAAGAAAAAATCAATCCTGCAGCTGGTTGTTTACCTATGCTAATCCAAATCCCTGTATTCTTCTCATTATATAAGGTGTTATATATTTCTATTGAGATTAGACACACTCCATTCTTTGGTTGGATCAAAGATTTATCTGCTCCAGATCCAACATCTGTATTCACCCTATTTGGACTATTACCGATCCCTCTACCAGGATTCTTAGATATTGGTGTATGGCCACTTGTGATGGGTATTACAATGTATCTACAACAAAAACTAAACCCAACTCCTGCAAATAAAGAACAAGCAAAAATGATGATGATGATGCCTATTATATTCACCTTCATGCTTGGCAACTTCGCAGCTGGACTAGTTATTTATTGGACATTGAGTAACATCTTATCAATCATCCAACAAAAAGCTATTATGAACAAAATTGGTGTAAAATAAGATGACAAATACTGACGGTAAATATAAAAACGCTCGTGATATTAAAGATTCAGATATTTCCTTTGAAGATTGTTCAAAAGAGCAAATAGATGCCGGCGACAAACTTTTTAGAAAAGAATGTAATTTTGTTCTAGGAGTTGCTGACCTAAAGCAACTCCCTTTATCTGACTTACCAGAAATAGCTTTTGCTGGCAGATCTAATGTTGGAAAATCAAGCATTATTAATGCCCTTACCAACCGTAAAAATCTAGCAAGAACTTCCAACACTCCAGGTAGAACTCAAGAGTTAAATTTCTTCAATCTCGGAGAATTATTACATATTGTTGATTTACCTGGATATGGTTTTGCCAAAGCCCCTAAAAACATCGTAGCCAACTGGCAAAAAAAAATTATCAAATATCTCCAAGGAAGAGTTAATCTAAGAAGAGTTTTTGTATTGATCGATTCTCGTCATGGTATCAAAAAAGTTGATGAAGAAATTATGGATATTTTGGATTCTGCTGCTGTTACCTATCAAATAGTGTTAACCAAGACAGATAAAGTCAAAGAAAAAGAACTCCATAAAATTCAAGAGAAAACAAAAAAACAGCTAACAAAACATGGAGCTGCTTATTTTCAAACTATTGCCACCTCTTCACAAAAAAACCTTGGCATTGATAAATTAAAAGCCGAAATCTATAAAGTCATGACTTACTAAGTAATTCTTTTACTGCGATTCTATGAACCTCATTAAACAACTTCAATTTCGAAAGCTTATCTAGTTCGATCCACTCTGCATATCCACCCTCTGGAGTTTTCCATTTTGGTCTATCAGTTCTCATTAAACCACTTTCATCTTTCAATTCAAACCACCAAAATTCTTGATGATAGTTCCAAAATTCCCCATTTGGTTTAATATCATCAGCAAAAAAACCTATTAAATGCTCAAATGTCTTTTCAGGATTACCCAACACATATTCAACACCTGTTTCTTCATATAACTCCCTAGAAAGTGAAGTTACAATATCCTCATTCTCCTCAATACCACCACCAGGAAGCTCAGGAACATCAATTGCAAAAGGAGGATATGTAATAAGAACCTTTCCTCTGCACACAACCAAAGCATAAACCGCCTCCTTCTCAATAGCCATAGCATTATTACTAAGAAATCTTTTATTCCCCCATCTATCTAAATATTCCATTTCAACCATTCCTCTAATATCATTTTTTATTTATACCCCCATTACCAATTCACATATACATTAATTTAATTGTATTATATGAGATGAATAATAAGAATTAAGAAATTTT
>DHQH01000068.1:6284-11075 GCA_002410125.1 Alphaproteobacteria bacterium UBA5343 | reverse complement strand
TCAGCTCCATCTGCTTGTTTTGGGATATAGAAAGTATCATGCATTTGACGAGCTGGGTGGTTTTGTGGAATATTGAGGGCTGTGAAGTTGTGGAAATCATCTTCTATTTCTGGACCTTCTGCAAGTTCAAACCCCATTTGACCGAAGATTGCAATTACTTCTTCAAAAATTTGTGAAACTGGGTGAATTTTACCTTGTGTTTCTGGTCTGATTGGAAGGGTAACATCGATTTTTTCAGATGCTAATTTTTCGTTTAATTCTTTTTCTTCTAATTCTTGTTTTTTTGAATCGAGAAGTTTCGCAATCTCATCTTTTAGGATGTTGAGATTCTTACCGGCTTCTTTTCTTTCTTCACCAGAAAGAGAACCTAGAGTTTTCATCATATCGGTAATTTTACCTTTTTTACCAAGAACTGAAACTCTTACTTCTTCGATTTCTTTTATTGAGTTTGCTTTTGAAATTAAAGCTGTAAACTCTTGTTTTAGATTATCTATATTTTCCATCTGTTTTCCTAACCCATCTTAATGTAATTTATCAAGAGATTGGTTTAAAATAAAAATTAAGGGTCGGTATCTTATTGATAACGACCCTTTGAGGTTTGTTTTAAGAAGTTTAGTTATTTATTGTTAAAGTTACTTCTTAAAAAATTATTTTAGAGCCGACTTAGCTTGTTTAACTAAGTTTTCAAAAGTCTTAGGCTCGTTAATTGCTATATCTGAAAGAACTTTTCTATCAAGCTCGATACCAGCTTTGGCGAGCCCGTTCATAAATCGTGAATAAGTCATATCATGCATTCTTGCAGCAGCATTGATTCTTTGAATCCATAGGCTTCTAAATGTTGATTTTTTCTTTCTTCTATCTCTATAAGCATATTGTAATGCTTTTTCCACTTTTTCTACAGCTACTCTGAATACATTATTGTTTCTTCCTTGGTAGCCTTTCGCCATTTTAATTATCTTTTTGTGGCGAGCTTTGGTTGTTACCCCTCTTTTAACTCTAGACATTGTGCTTTTCTCCTATGAATATGGTAAGAATTTTTTGATGATTTTAGCATCTGCTTCAGAAACAGTAGTTGTTCCTCTTGCATTTCTTTTCATCTTAGTTGGTTTACAGAAAAGACAGTGTCTTTTGTTAGCGAAATTTCTTTTTAGTTTACCAGAACCGGTAAAGCTAAATCTCTTTTTTACAGAGCTTTTAGTTTTCATTTTTGGCATTTTGCTATCCTTTCGATTTTCTTTAGGTTTGCTTTTTGGGTAGTTAGGCATGCCATAATTAGCCCAAAGACCCACTATTTACTGAGTAATTCACTCAGAGATGTCAATTTATACAGTATTTTTATTTAAAGTAAAGAGAATTATTAAACTGTTTTTAAAAAATTTAGTTTCTAATTTAATTTTATAAACAAATGATTGAGTCCCTATTATGACAGTAAATATGACAAATATAAATATCAATGAGATTATCGATAGATATCAAAAAGCTAATAACAAAATAATATTCTTAGATTATGACGGAACATTGGTTCCTTTTAATAAAGATCCTTTGGCTGTTTTTCCTGATGAAGATTTGTTAAATATTCTAGATAAAATTAGTAGCAATAAAAATACAGTTTTAGTGCTTATCAGTGGTAGAGATTATGAGATATTTGATAAATGGTTTAAGGGAAAACCCTATCAATTGATTTGTGAGCATGGAGTATTTATACAAAATCGAAAAGGTGAATGGGATGCTCAAATTAATGAAGCTGTAGAATGGAAATATAATATTAGAAACATATTTGAAGAATTTATATCAAAATTTAAAGGTGGATTTATTGAGGAAAAACCTTTTTCATTAGTATTACATTATAGGGCATGTAAAGAAAAACATATAGATAAGCATATAGATAAGGTCGTAAATGAATTAAGACTATATACAGAAAACACATCCCTCACTCTATTAAGAGGAGATATGGTTGTGGAGGTAAAACCCAATAATATGAACAAGGGAATAGCTGCAAAAAAATATATTGGAGAGAAAAATTTCGATTTTATTATGGCAATTGGGGATGATATAACAGATGAAGATATGTTTAGAGAATTGCCAGAAAATAGTATAACATGCAAGGTTGGAGATAAAGATAGTATTGCTAAGTATAGAATTAAAGATGTGATAGAAACAAGAGAATTACTAAGAAAAATGATATAGAATAAAGCCCTCTATTTAGTGAGTAATTCCACCAGAGAAGTCAATTTATACATTATTCTTGTTAAAACACTTACTAAAAGAGAACAAGGAATCACCATTTGACAAAATATCAAAAATAAAATAGATTACCAACCAGTATAGTAAAAATTACAATTAAAATTATGTTAAACTTAAAAATGACTTAAAATGAAAAAATTAAGATTCATTAAATGGGCTTTAGAATATCATTACAACTCTGAAGAGCCTGAAAACTTCTGCAAAGAAGAAATAGCAAAATTTCTTTGCCATGATGAAATGGGAGTTCTTTCATTTGAAGAGAGAACCTCAATGGGGACTTGCTTTAATATTTCGTTGATTAAACTTTCTCACTTCAATGCTTTTGATGGTGAAGGCAATAGCCGAGAAAATGTAAACCAGAAACCCAAAGAGGAAACTTTGAATGTCGAGAATATTCTTTCTGTCTTCAACATGAGGACAACAACTAAGATCTCATGGGTAAGTATATTTGAGAAAGACATATCTCACAGTGAGATATGTGATACCATCGAAATAAAAAAATCAATGAAACCACATTACCGAGTATTTGACGGTTTGCTGGTAGTTTCTCACAAAGAAAAAATTGGCTAGAAATAAAAAAGGCTTGGTAGAAGACCAAGCCTTTTTTATTATCTGAAAATTATCTATTTCAAAGGAGATAGTAACATCATCATTTGACGGCCTTCCATTTTAGGCTGAGCATCAACTTTTGCGATTAGTTCTAAATCGTCTTTTACTTTATTCATTAAATCAAAAGCAGCTTTCATATTTGATGTTTCACGACCTTTAAATCTAAGGGTGAATTTTACTTTATCTCCTGATTTTAAGAATTTTGTAGCTTGTTTGATTTTAACATCATAGTCATGAGCTTCAATCATAGGTCTGATTTTTAACTCTTTAACATTTACTGTTTTTTGTTTTTTCTTAGCTTCGTGCTTTCTTTTTTGCTCTTCATATTTATATTTACCATAATCTAAGACTTTGCACACTGGAGGTTTGGCATTAGGAGATATTTCAATTAGGTCAAGACCGGCATTTTCTGCTTTTGATAATGCAACTTCAATTGATACTACTCCGACATTTTCTCCATTTTCATCGATTAAACGAACTTCATCTTCTCTTATGTTCTCATTCATACGAGGTCCCTCGCGGCTCACTCTCGCATTATTTCCTTGTGTGCTTATTTTTTATCTCCTTTGGATTGTTAAATAAATATACTCGCTAATAATTGCAAATTGTTTTGATTAAATCAAGATAAATCTAGCATTAATTGTGAAATTTTTATTGCAGAGCATTCTAAATCTTTCTTTTTTGCTATCAATATGTTATATTTGGAATATATTTTAGGAGAATTAAGAATGATACATGGTGCATCATCATTAAATAAAGAACAAGCAGTAGAAGTTTTAACCCAAGCGAAAAAACAAAAGTTAGATGGCACGGCTGTTGACGGTTGCGATAATATTATTGCCATTGATATTTTATAGCCTTAGAAAACTTAGCCAAGAAAAGATATAAAAATAAACCCCTGATAACATATCAGGGGTTTTTGTTGAGATTTATATTATTTATCCATTGATGGCATTGTTGCTTCTTTTTTAAGAGCTTCAATAAATTCATCTAATGGCATAAATTCTTGCTGTTGAGAACCTAGTCTTCTAATCGCAACAGTTCTGTTTTCTTTTTCTCTGCCACCAACTACAGCAATCACAGGAATTTTAGAAACTGAATGTTCTCTTACCTTATAATTAATCTTCTCATTTCTAAGATCTGTTTTTGCATAAAGACCTGCTTTTGTTAGTTCTTTTTGCACTTCTGTAGCATAGTCATCAAATTCAGATTTGATTGGAGCTACCATTACTTGTAATGGAGATAACCATAGAGGTAATTTTCCTGCATGATGTTCAATTAAAATACCTAAAAATCTTTCAATTGACCCAAATAATGCACGATGGAGCATAATTGGACGATGTTTATTATTATCTTCACCAACATATGAAAGATCAAATCGCTCTGGTAGGCTCATATCCATTTGGATTGTTCCACATTGCCATTCACGACCAATTGCATCTCTTAAAACAAATTCTAATTTAGGACCATAAAATGCTCCCTCGCCTGCATTGATTTCATAATCATATCCATTTTTCTCTAATGCTTTTGCTAGCGCTTTTTCTGAGAAATCCCAAACTTCGTCAGAGCCAATTCTATATTCTGAATCTGGTCTTGTTGAAAGTTTGATTTTTACATTATCAAAACCAAAATCTTTATAAATATCTAAAATTAACTTTAGTGTATCTACACATTCTTTTTCCATTTGGTCTTCTGTACAGAAAATGTGAGCATCGTCTTGTGTAAACTCACGAACTCTCATAATTCCCATTAATGCACCAGAGGCTTCGTAACGATTTACTTTACCAAATTCAGCAACTCTCATTGGAAGATCTCGGTAAGACTTAATACCTTGATTATAAACTAACATACCACCAGGGCAGTTCATAGGTTTGATACAAAAAACTCTACCATCTTCTGTTTGACCAGAATAGTTATGTTCTCCATATTTGTCCCAGT
>DHQH01000068.1:5197-6141 GCA_002410125.1 Alphaproteobacteria bacterium UBA5343 | reverse complement strand
ATTTGTCCCAGTGTCCTGAAGTTTCCCAAAGAACTCTATCCATAACAGCTGGAGTGTTTATTTCTGAATAACCATTTTGCTCTTGACGCATTCTCATATATTCAATGAGTTTACGATAGATTTTGTAGCCTTTATCGTGCCAAAACACTGCACCTGGAGCAAATTCTGGCTCAAAATGGAATAAATCCATAGCTTTTGCTAACTTTCTATGGTCTCTTTTTTCTGCTTCTTCTAGCATATTAAGATGAGCTTTTAAATCGTCTTTATTGGCCCAACATGTACCATAAATTCTTTGTAACATTTCGTTTTTGGCATCACCTCTCCAATAAGCACCAGCAACTTTCATTAATTTGAAAGCCTTGCCGATTTTACCAATTGAAGGAACATGAGGTCCACGACAAAGATCAATAAAATCACCTTGTTTATAAAGAGTGATTGTTTCATTAACTGGTAAGTCAGAGATGATTTCTGATTTGTAGTTTTCACCTATATCTTTGAAAAATTTGATAGCGTCATCTCTATCCCAAACTTCTCTTGTAACCTCATCATTTCGACCAACAAGTTCTTTCATTTTTTGTTCAATTTTTTCTAAGTCATTTTCTGTAAATGGTTTTTCTGTTGCGAAATCATAATAAAAACCATTTTCAATAGCTGGACCGATTGTTACTTGAACATCTTTATATAATTCTTTTACAGCTTGTGCCATTAGGTGAGCACAAGAGTGACGAAGCAGTTCTAAACCTTCTTTATCTTTGGCTGTTATGATGGCAATTTTTGAATCTTTTTCGATATTTGTTGAAAGATCCTTTAGTGCGTCATTAATTTTGATTGCAAGTGCTGCTTTGGCTAGGCTTGGACTAATTTTTTCTGCAATTTCTTTTCCACTAACAGCTCCGTCAAATTCTAATTTATTACCATCTGGTAATGATATAAATATTTTACTC
>DHQH01000068.1:0-5079 GCA_002410125.1 Alphaproteobacteria bacterium UBA5343 | reverse complement strand
CATTTTTTCCTAAAAATTTTTTATTTACATATGTAATTGATATTTTATATCCCAAACTATGGGGGTTAATTTTTTTGATAATTTTTTAAAACAGAAATGAACCCCTAAGGGGTTGTAGTGAAAGTCGTGGTTGTGTAATTTTTGAACAAAATTAGCATATTTTCTTCTCTTTGTTTTTATATTGTGTTGCTTTGCAATACAATTTATTGTAGTCGCTCTGGATTCCCGCTGTAGCGAGAATGACATTAATCATATTTCTTAGTTAAGTTTTTAACACATATATTTTTTTTTGCAAATAGTTTTATTATCTTTTGCTTTAATTATTGACATCTTAATAAAAATCAATAGTATTTATGGCTTCAAACTCCTATTAGTGATCAGTATTAACCTTTATATAATTTTTAATTTTATGCTTATGAATACAGCAGAAACAACACCAACTTATGCCGATTTTGAAACTGCCATGCAGGTTGGTGTGTCCGAAATTGATGGGGTACTACCTCAATGGCAATACATTAGAACAGACATTTCTCTTGCGAGAGAATATGCTGTGACTAAAGGAGACTTTAAAGGTATAATGACTCAACTCTTTAACGAGTTTGGAATACCTGAAGTGTTACACTTCGAGTTTACTCAAGACATCTCAATTGAGGATGTTTTAAACAAACTTAAAGCCGTAACATTGTGAGTAAAGTCTTAACCTACCCCAGAGTAAACGAGGTTTACGATGAGGCAAAAGAATTTTTAGAGGCCATGGATATAGAGCTTCCAAAACATTCGAACAGCACTATTATTGATCCTGACTTTTGTCAGAGAATCTTTAGAGAATTATGCTCTCATTTGTTCAACATATATGGACAAATAGAGATTTGCTCTTTGCAATATACGGCAAACTTATTTGAGTTTTCTGATAAAGTTGCAAAAGCATTGGAACCAAAAAAAGAGCCAATGCCAGAGCCTATTTTGTAAAAAAATTGCTAAAGTTAAAGCCCCGTTTTTACGGGGCTTTAGTTTTTTTAATTGATTTTATATACTCTGGATCCCCGATCTATCCATGTAAACAGGGCTCGAGGATGACACTCTATTTATCTTTATTTTGTTTCTTTATATGATATTCATAAAATTTTGCAATGCGGATAAATCTTCTAAAGGCTGCTGTCATTGAAGTTATAAAACCATAATAACCACCCAAAAATTCTTTTCTTATGATATAATATTTTAAGAATGCGGTTGGGAACTCATATAGCAATCTGATTTTTAATTTCCAAAGTTTCTTTTTAGGGGCTAATTCTTTTACTTGTTTATCAGTATAGAGGTTAGATTTTTCTACCATATGACTGGTATCTCTGATAGCAAAATGAAGCACAATATTTTTTAATTGCCCGATAGTTGTCGAATCGGAATTTGGAACTACAGAATCGTGAACTTCGCTAGTTTTGAATGTTGCGAAATTCTTATCATAAAATCTGATATTGTTATAAGAATAAGCACCTATTCTTGGCTTTTTTGCGAATGGATAAATATTGGTTATCTTAAACTTATATGCTTGATGTGGAAATGAATTGTTATTGTCTTTATATAAATTAACCAACTCATCACAAAATTCTGGTGTGGCAACTTCATCTGCATCTAAATTAATAACATAATCATTTTTACAAAGGCTTTCAGCATATCTTTTTTGCTCACCATAACCTGTCCAGTCACGATGATATGTCTTTGCTCCGAGCGATTGACAAATTTCTAAAGTTTTATCTGTACTACCACTATCTACAACTATAACCTCATCAACAATATCTCGTATTGCAGAGATAGAAGCCGCAATTCTGTCTTCTTCATTTTGGGTAATCATAAAAACCGAAACTGGCAATTTATTGCTCATTATCTAACTCCAATAATTCATCATAAACTTTGATAACTTTCTTACACATAATCTCTTTTGTAAAATTATCATTAACATTTTTTATTGCAGCTTTACCAATTTTTTCTTTTTCTTTATCTGATAGAGATAATGCCCATTCAATTGCTTCGGCTAAAGAATCAGCATTATTATTTTCAAATAATCTACCTGACTTACCATCAACAATATTTTCTAAAGTGCCACCATGGTTTGACCCCAGAACGATCTTTCCCATTGCCTGACCTTCAATAGATGCACGACCAAAAGCCTCTGGCTCAATTGCTGTTGACAAGACAATATCTGAAACCATTAAAATAGCTGGAATGTCAAAATTTTGCCCAACTATTTGAACTGTACCTTCTAAATCATATTTCTCAAGCATATCTTTTAGCTCTTGAGTAAAATATTCTCGACCTTGATTAGAGCCAACAATTAGGCAATGATAGTTTTTGTGTTTTAGTTTTGATAAGGCTTCTATTAAAAGTGTTTGACCTTTCCATCTAGTAACCCTACCAATTAAAACAATAATCGGCTTATCTTCAGGCAACCTATAATCATTGATAATTTTTATCATTCTTTCTTGAGATACCGCTCTTGGATTAAATCTTTCAACATTTACACAACGATGGACTAACCTTACTTTCTCATCTTGTATATCATAATTCTTCTTCATATGTTTAGTTATATGATTTGAGATTGATATTATTAATCTGCCTTTAGTCATTACTTTGTTGTAAATCTTCTTAATACCTAAAGGTCCTAAGCCATAAGTTCCATGAAAAGTTGTGATATATTTAACACCTGTTCTTTTAGTTGCCCAATATGCACTCCAAGCAGGAGCTCTAGATCTGGCATGAACAATGTTTACACCATTTTCTAAAATAATTTTTTCTAATCTTTTAATATTTTTATAAATAGTGAAAGGGTTTTTAGTTTTTAGAGGAAGTGTAAAATGTTTAACTTTAACTTTATCTAAGTCATAAACCATTCTGCCACCAAGAGAAGCTACAAAGTTTTTATATCCTTTGTTAGCTAGAGCGGTTGCAACTTCTACTGTACCTACTTCAACACCACCATGGTCTAGTTCTGGTAGTACTTGTAATATTACAGGCTTCTTTTTGTTGAGTGTAAATTTCATTTATTTTTGTCCTTATTAGAAATCACTTCTATCATTTAGCAAATTACTTAAACCACCTTCATGGAGTTTTTGAGGTTTATATATATGAATACTGGTGGTGGTTGGGATGTTAAAGTTACGATGCCAATACCCCCTCTTTTCCATACAAGTTCTGTATTTCCCTGGATTTACATCACTATCATCCCTGAGAGAGTTAACTATTAATGGTTGGGCTCCTGCATATGGTACATAACTAGCCCAAACACCTTTTTCTGAATGCCAATCTGCTCTTATGTCATATCTAGCTTCTTCTGAATAAAACCAACTTTTAATATCTGGTAAAAAACCTAAATCTTCAGACTCTCTTAGACATTCTGAATGATCTTGCACGAAATAGAACACACTGGTTTTTTCTTTTGCCCAGTGATAGATAACCTGACCTTCACCTTCTGCAAGCCATGCACAAGATGAGGAAAGTAAAATAGAAATTAATATTATTAGTTTTTTCATTGTCATAACCCTAAAAATCTAAATCTGCATAATGTTTTGACGGTGGAATTTGAGTAAGATAATCACATAAAATTTCTCTAAAACATGGTCTTGATTTAATCCTTGCATACCATTCTTTTGCTTGGCGGTGTTTATCCCAATCAATATCACCTAAATAATCAATGGTTGATAAGTGAGCAGCAGCAGTTAAGTCTGCTAAAGATAATTCATTACCTGCTAAATATCTTCTTCTATCCATCAAATAATCAATATATGAAAGATGAATGTCAATATTAGACCAGCCAGCCCTTAAAGCATTTGAGTCCGGAGATCCTGTGGCTGATAATCGTTTATCAATTTTTTCGATTACTAAATTTTTATAAACCTCATTATAAAATTTACTATCAAACCAATCTGTTAATCTTCTGATTTCGGCTCGCTCAAATTTATTACCAGTGATTAGTTTTTTTTCTGGATAGGCTTCTTCTAGATATTCTGTAATTGCAATATTACCAATGATAGTATTACCATTATCAATTAAGACTGGAGTGGTTCCCGCAGGGTTTAATTGGATAAGACTATTATCCCTTACCCAAGGTTTGACCAATTTTAAACTGAAATCTTGATTTTTTTCAGCTAAAATTGCTCTTATTTTTCTGCAATATGGTGATGTCCAATAATGGAACAGTAACTTCATTTTTTATCACTCTATCAAATCATATATTATACTAACTGCTAATTCTATCTGATTTGTTTTAACTTTGCCAATAGATAAGGAAGTAATTAACAGAAGAATTTTACAATAAAAAAAACACTCCGAAAAAGGAGTGTTTTTTTTGAATGGTGCCTGGGGACGGGATCGAACCGCCGACACGAGGATTTTCAGTCCTCTGCTCTACCAACTGAGCTACCCAGGCAGGGTTGGTCGATTTGCATTATGACCTTATGTGGATTAGCTTATAAATTATTTTTTTTGGCTTGGCAAGTGGTTTTTTTAATTTTTTATAATATTTATTAGTGATATGTCTCATCACTTGATGGAATTTCTTCTGTTTCAATAACATAGCCGTCTGAAAGCCATTTTCCCAAATCTACATCGGCACATCTTTTTGAACAGAATGGGTGGTATTTTTCATCTACTGGCTTACCACAATTTGGGCATTTTAATTTTTTAATTTTGGTCTTATCAATCATTTTATAATTCCTTAATCTCGTAACCGCTTTTAGATAATTTACTATCCAAGCTAACTTTTATATTAAATCCTGTTTTACTTTGTAACTCATCCCAAATTAATGACATTTCATTATTTAATATCTCATATATATTAATGCCAGCTGTTAATTCAAAGTCAGAAAGATTGTTATTTTTTATATCAAAATATACATTTCTTATCATATCAAGAATTTTAGTTTGTAGATTTAGAGATTTACCACAGCCATCGCATATACAGCATTTAGCTTGCATTAATTCTGACAAAGATGGCTTCTTCCTTGTTCTGATAAGCTCGACATTTCCTGTTGGTGAAACTCCCGCTATCCAACAATTAGAAAAATCTTTTTTCATTTCTTCTTTTAA
>DHQH01000018.1 GCA_002410125.1 Alphaproteobacteria bacterium UBA5343 | reverse complement strand
TTGTGCGAATAGATGTAAACTTCATTTTTCAATGTGGTTTCGCGTAGTAAGCCTACGTGAACGCTTCATTTAAAAATTAATTTACGATTAGTCGTGCAAAAGACGAAGAATAACATCATAGGAAAACCCCTGCCTTGCCATCTTCATCATATCCTTCTGTCTCTGTTCAGGGGTAACTTCTCTTTTTGCAAAAGGACCTATTTTTTTCTTCTCTGCAAATCTCATCGCTAATTGATAATCATCAATATCCTCTGACAAACCTGCTTCAACATCTTCTCTTAAACATCCCTTAGCAATTAATTTTTGCTTTATCATTTTTTTAGAATTCCCTTTGTTAGAAAGGATTCTAACTTGATTCTCTATATATCTTTTATCATCTATATAACCATAGCTTTGCATTTTTTCTGCAACTTGTATTGCCCATGAAACAGCCTCTTCTCTGTCAAACTCATGGAATTTTAAAGCCTTATCAATTCGCCTTGTCAATACTGCAACCAGATTCGCAGTAGAGCTTTCATAGCGATTTAGATAATATAAAGCTATATTTTCCAATCTTTTATATGTAATTTTTTTAGGACTTTTCATTTCTTTTGCTATTGATTTTTTCATTAATATAAACTATACCCTATTCTAAATTAAAATTCAGAATAAAAAAAGGTAAAAAATGCAAAATAATAACTTTGATAATATTATGTCATTTCATATTGATAATGGTGCTTTTAGAGGTAGATTTTCGAGACTATCAAAAACCATTGATACTATTATAAACAAACATGATTATCCTCTACCAATTGCAGGAGCATTAGCTGAAACTATAGGCATTGCATCTGTACTTGCATCATCACTTAAATATGATGGGCTATTTACCTTACAAATCCAAACTGCAAAAGCTCCAATTTCCTTAATCGTTGTAGACATTACCAGCCAAGGACAAATCAGAGCTTATGCCAAATACGATGAAGAACATCTAAAATACTCTCAAACGAAAAGGAAAATGAGCGGTAAAATGGAACCAGCCCCTCACCTATTAGGACTGGGAACTCTTGCTTTCACCGTAGACCAAGGTAAAAACTCAGAACTTTACCAAGGTATCGTGGAGTTAAAAGGTAACACCTTAGCTGATTGCGTTCTTAGATATTTCAGAAAGTCAGAACAATTAGATACCGCATTTAGAATGTGTGTTGAGCCTCCCAAAATAGACTCTAAACTCGGTTGGAAAGTTTCAACCTTAATGCTTCAAAAAATGCCAACTACAGGTGGCAAAATAAAAGAAAATGTTAAAGAAGAAGATATGACTGAAGCATGGAATGAAGCAAAAGTATTTTTAGATAGTTTGACCGATAAAGAAATGATTGATGAAAATATCGACAGCCTAAACCTTATGCATAGAGTATATCATAACAACGAGCTAACCCTTACAAACTCCCAAAATATAAGTTTCAAATGTCGTTGCAGTAAAGATAAAATTACAGAAACCATAAAATCATTTGAAAAAAATCAAATTATGGATATGATTATAGATAGCAAAATAAGTGTTAAATGTCATTTCTGCTCTCACGACTATGTTTTTGAGGGTGATGAATTAAAGACATTAGTCGGAGGCTAAATTGAGTAAATCTATTTTTAGAGTATTAATATTTACAATAGTTATGTTGACCACTGCTTGTTCAGTTAGCAATAGCATATTAAGTGTATTTAATTTCGCAAACCAAGAAACCGAAGTTAAAAAATATATGGATATTAAATTTGACGATTATGCAAAATATAAATTCAATGCTAATAAATTGGATATCATCTCTAAATTTACTCCTAGTTTTTCTTATCCAAATGTTGAACATTTAATGCCAATATCAACAGAGAAAACCGCAATCAACTGGGCTAATGACAGATTAATTGCTAATTCTCCAGATAGCCCTTATAAATTACAATTCATCATCTATGATGCAAGTGTTACTGAGAAAGATTTAATCGAAGATTCTATTATTGATACAGATATGATTAAATACACCGCAAGATTAGACATTTCAATTAGAGTGGTTGATAAAGATGAAAACATCTTAGCAGAAACAACTAGCTCTTCTTGGAGAGAAGTAACATCTAAAAAGAATTCAAAAATCTATTCTAAAGAAGAAATATGGTACCAAATGGTACAAAAATTAGCACTAGACTTTAATGAAAAAATTGAAAGTGGAATTAATAATTATCTAAACCAATATCTACTAATACCAAATAGCTAATTAGCTATCATATTTTCGTTATTCCCAAGATTAAAAGCAGGAATTGCAACTTCAAATTCTTTGTCTTCTTTTGCAGCTACATAAGAACCATAAATCATTGCAT
Organism: Alphaproteobacteria bacterium UBA5343; assembly: GCA_002410125.1. Taxonomy (GTDB): domain Bacteria; phylum Pseudomonadota; class Alphaproteobacteria; order RF32; family UBA5343; genus UBA5343. The sequence continues at coordinate 3,928 of DHQH01000018.1, read as the reverse complement.
CATCAGATTTAAGCTCTGAACCAGTTGTATATTCAAACATCTCTCCTGGCTCAAGAACAGGAAGCTCCCCCATAAAACCAACACTATCATCAATCATCTTACTGCCCATTTTATCAGCAATATACCATTTCTTCTTTAATAGCTGAATTGGCTTATCAGAGTTGTTTTCAATACACATATGATATGTCCATTGATATTTAGCTTTTGCTCTTCCAACTAGCATTGGGTAAGCAGAAACCTTAATACCATCTGTTACTTTATTATAAATTTCTTCGTCAAAAAACATATCATATCCTCAAAACAAAACATTGTCATCCTCAAACATCACAATAAATTGTGGTTCGGGGATCCAGAATCCATTGCTTTAGCAATTCAACTCATACTTTTATGTTTAGCTTAAAATTTAGATTCTTCAACTGATTCACTAATTGTCCACAAGATTCTAAATATAATGACTGTTTTTCACGATTCGTTTAGCTCTTATCCACAGAGATAGTTTGACTCTAAGCTATTGAAAATAGATTCTTTTCTCACGACTCTATAAAACAACAAAAAACCCCGCTTAAAAGCAGCGGGGTTATAAATTGTTTTAGCAATTCTATATAGTCAAAATATATTAATTGCATTATATGAGTCAGATAATAAGAATTAAAAAATTTTGCGACTGATTTTAGTCATTCCTAAATGACTGGAGCAAAATATTTGCAAATTCTGTATTAGGTGACCATAGAATCAATTAACGAGCTATTAATATAGCTGTAATATCATCAACAGCTTTTGAGTTTTCAACACCATTAAGTGCAGCATATTCACTAGCTAATCTTCCTAGTGCTTGTTCATAGATTTGTCTCTCACTATAAGATTGCTCAGCAATATTATCATTTCTATGTAGGTCTCTTACAACTTCAGCTATAGCAACTGGGTCTCCAGAGTTAATTTTTGTTTCATATTCCTGTGCTCTTCTAGACCACATTGTACGCTTAACTTTTGCTTTTCCTTTTAGAGTTTCAATGGCACCATTCATTGTATCTTCATTTGCTAAAGCCCTTAACCCCGAATCACCTATTTTAGAAACAGGCACTCTAAGAGTCATTCTGTCTTTATCAAAATTAACAACCACCAACTCCAATTCAGAACCAGCAACTTTATGTTTAGCCACATCAGAAATTTTACCAACACCATGTGCAGGATAAACTACATAATCACCAGTATTGAAAGGATGTTTAATAACCTTAACCATCTTAAATCCTTTTCAGTTATTCATTTGTTTTATTGTAATAAATCTGTAACACTTCTCATAATTACAAGGGGAGTATATCACAAAAATCACCCCAAACCAAGCATTTTCTTCATATCCGCCCTTATTTTTGTCAATTTTTTTCAACAAAAAAAATATCACCCCTTCACAAAAAGAGGTGATATCTATCTGAAAACTAAATAAAATTATCTAAATTTTATTCAGCTGCATTTGGCCAATCAGCAGCATTATCTGCGTTAAATTTAACCCATTTTTCATCTGCATCATCATCAACTTGGATTGCATCTTCTGGGCATTCTGCAATACAAACACCACAATCAATACATTCTTCAGGATCGATAACTAACATATCATCACCTTCTCTAAAAGCATCAACCGGGCATACATCAACGCAAGATTTACATTTAATACATGCATCATTTACAACTGAAACCATTTTATTCTCCTAAATTGTTTTTGTTTCGAAACATCTCCGAATTTAACTCTTATTAGTAAAAAATCAAGTTAAAAATGCAAATTATTTAATATCTAATATTGCTTTTGGCTTTTTCTAAACCCATATTATTAAAAACTAAAACTAAAGAAAGCGGAGATTTAACATAATGAGTAACAGTCACAAATTCCAAGCAGAAGTGTCAAAACTACTAGATATCGTAATAAATTCACTATATTCAGAAAAGCATATATTCTTACGAGAATTAATTTCTAATTCCTCTGATGCTTGTGACAAATTAAAATTTTTATCTCTTACCAAACCTGGAATTATTGAAGATAAATCGGGCTTCAAAATCGAACTAATCCCTGATTCAAAAAACAATACTCTTATTATAAGGGACAATGGTATTGGAATGGATAAAGAAGACTTAATCAATCATCTAGGAACCATCGCTAAATCTGGTACTGCCAATTTCTTAGCCAATATTAAAGATAGCAAGTCAGATGAATTTGATTTAATCGGGCAATTTGGTGTTGGCTTTTATTCTGCCTTTATGGTCGCAAATAAAATTGAACTAACCACCAAAAAAGCAGGCGAAAACAAATCATATCTTTGGACATCAGATGGAAAAACTGGCTTTGACATAGCAGATGCTAAAAAAGATACTCAAGGAACAGAAATAAAATTATATCTCAAAAAAGATCAAAAAGAATTCTCTGATCCAATCAGACTAAGATTCATTGTAAAAACTTATTCTGACCATGTGAACTTCCCAATCACCTTAGAACAAGACGGCAAATCAGAAACCATCAATACCGCCAGTGCTATTTGGACCAGAAACAAATCAGACATCACCGATGAACAATATAAAGAATTTTACCACCATATTTCTCATAGCTTTGACGAACCATGGCATAAAATTCACTATAAAGCAGAAGGCTCAATTGAATATACATCACTTTTATATATTCCAACCAACACACCTGCAGATTTATTTCAACCAGAGCGAAAAACCAAACTTAAATTATACTCAAACAAAGTATTTATTTCCGATTCTATTGATGGTTTAATTCCATCATGGCTTAGATTCGTAAATGGTATTGTTGACTCTTCTGATTTACAATTAAATATCTCTCGTGAAATGCTTCAGCAAAGTGTAATCTTAAAGAAAATAAATAATGGTCTTACCAAAAAGATAATGAGTGAGTTAAAAACAAAATCTAAAGATTATGATTCTTATAAAAAATTCATTGATAGCTTTGGACCAGTTTTAAAAGAAGGCATTTATGAAGACTTTGAAAAAAGAGCTGACATTGCTAAACTTTGCAGATTCGCATCATCAACCGAAGATAAACTAACTTCACTTGATGAATATATTTCAAGGATGCCAAAAGAACAGAAATCAATCTATTACATCACTGGTGATAATATTGATGTATTAAGAAAAAGCCCTCAACTTGAAATGTTCAATATGAAAAATATTGAAGTATTATTACTAACAGATCCTATTGATGAGTTTTGGACTCAAGCTCTTACTTCTTACGAAGATAAAAGCATCAAATCAGCCCAAAATGTTGGCAATGAATTAGATGGAATTAAAAGCGAAGAAAATAAAAGAACAGGAGCTAAAAAAGAAGAGCTAGATAGCCTTATCACTGTCCTAAAAGCAAACTTTGCTAAAGATGTAAAAGATATAGCCATCACTGAAAAATTAAACGATAGTCCTGTTTGTTTAAGTGCCGAAGAAGGACAAATGAGCATCCGTTTAGAAAGATTAATGAAAACTCATCAACAACAAACAGCTTTTGCATCTAATAGAATTTTAGAAATCAACCCATATCATAAATTGATAAAGAAATTAGCAAAACTCGCCCATAGCGATGCCAAAGATAAGAAACTAAAAAATGCTTGTTACTTGCTATTAGACCAAGCAAAAATTACAGAAGGTGAGCCAATTTCCGACCCTTCAAAATTCGCCAAACGCCTAAGCGATTTTATTATAGATAGTTTCTAGATAATAAAACACTCCGTCATCCTCGAGCCAAGCTTGCTTGAATAGCTCGGGGATACAGCAACATATAATCTATATTGAATCACTATCGTGATAAGAACTAGATTCCCGAACCACAACTTGTTGTGATGTTCGAGAATGACATATTTATTTTGGATTTTGTGCGAATATTTACTGATTTGTATAATCTTTGATTATATGAGGCAGATAATAAGAATTAAGA
>DHQH01000100.1:9688-21370 GCA_002410125.1 Alphaproteobacteria bacterium UBA5343 | reverse complement strand
CTGTTTTTTTGATAATATCCCTCTTACAAATTATAAAACTCCATATGTCTTTGTAGGACCGGCTGGAGTTGGCAAGACTAGTTCCATTATTAAGATTGCAACTAGATTAAAAATGAGAGGTTATAAAACAGGGATTATTACAACAGATATTATAAAAGCTGGGGCGGATGGACAGTTAACATCTTTTTCTGATATATTAGATATTGAAATAAAAAAAGCTAAAACTCCAAAAGGTGTTAGTGAAATATATAAAGATATTAGGGATACGGTGGATTTGGTTCTAATTGATACTCCTGGGATTAATCCTTTTATTGATGATGAGGTAAGATTTATTGATGCCGTTTCAAAAGCGGTTAATGGTAAAAAAATATTAACCATGCCTGCGGGAATGAATAGTATACAAGCAGTTGAAATTGGTGAGATTTTTACTAAAATAAAAACTGAAATTTTGATTATAACTAAGACCGATTTAACAAGACGTATTGGTGATGCTTTATCACTAGCATATAGTAATAATTTTAAGCTTTGTGAAGTTAGTGATAATGCGAATGTCGTAAATGGCTTAAAGAGATTAAGTGCTGAATATTTATCCGAAATTGTAACTAGAGATATGTTAAATGATTGATGATGCTAATGGTAATGTCACAATAAAAAAAATTACTGCTGATGAAGGCAGAAATGTGATTGCTGTTGCCAGTGGTAAAGGTGGAGTTGGCAAGACCTTCTTTTCTGTAACTTTGGCTTTTGCATTATCAAAATTAGGAAAAAATACATTATTTTTTGATGGAGATTTAGGGCTTGGTAATGTGGATGTACAACTAGGCTTGAAACCAAATTTTGAGTTAGGGAGTGTGATTTCTGGACATAGTACTCTTAATCAAGCTATTCATAATTTAGAACAAGGTGGATTTGATATTATTGCTGGTAAGTCTGGTAGTGCTGGCCTGAATTCAGTAAATATGGGTAAGTTGCAGCTTTTAAGAGATGATTTGATGCTGCTAGCTAATGATTATGATAAAAGTATTTTAGACCTTGGTGTCGGCAAAGATAGACCTATTAGATTATTTACTAATAGCTCAGAGACTATCATAATTATTTGTACTGATGAACCCTATTCTATGATTAGTGCTTATGATTTAATCAAGACTATATTTTCTGAAAAACCAAATCCTGATATTAGAATCGTTGTTAATTCTGCGAACTCTATTATTGAAGGGAAGAGAACTTATGATACAATATTAAAGGCTTGTAATTCTTTCTTAAAATTCGATCCTCCTCTTTTAGGAATTGTAAGAAAAGATGAGAGAGTTAAGGAGTGTATTAGAAGTCGCGTGTCAATGATGGAAAGATACCCCAAAGCGGATTGCTCTGAGGATATGATGAAGATTGCAGCCAAATTAATTGAAAAAGATTAGATATGGATAATAGCATAAATTTAACCCCTTCTCTTGTGCAAATGTTGAGCATTAGCTCGGACATTGATGGTGAAGTTATTGCTATTAATAACCCTAATGATAAATTAATAAATCTTCCTAAAGGGGAGATTTTAGAAGCTATTGTTAAGGGTAATAATATGGCTGAATTAATACCTATAAATTATAAAAATGAGACACCTATTAATCTTTTTATTCCTAAGTTAAAAATGGCAATTAATGTGGAGACTGAAATTCCACTTTTAGCTAATAGTAAAATTGAATTAAAAAATCTAAACACAGCCAGCCAAGATATGGTACATTTGAAGTTTTTAACGATTGATCAAAAGCCAATTACAAAATATATCAATCAGGTTTTAGATGGAGTTAAAAATGTTATAACCAATAATATTAGTTCATCAGATAATAGTTTTACTGTTACTCAAAAACAAATGGTGAGCGGGAATGTAAAAGAAATTGGCAATAATACATTTTTGAAAAATAATGGAGCAACTGGAGTGAGGCTTAAAATATTAGATGTGAATTTTAGTAATAAGACTGAAGTTTTGACAAATAATAAGCCTGCAAATATGATAGTTAACCCTAGTCCTAATAAAACAGGATTTTTACAAAAATTAGCGAATAGAATTACAGGCAATCAAATTAATCTTGATAATATTAGTACTGGGAAGGAAGTGAGTGAGAATAGTAAAATATTAGTTGGTAAAGTGGTTGATAATAGTCATAAAAATAGTTTTATGGTTAGTGCTGGCAATAGCAAGATAGAGATTAATTCTGGTGCTAAATTACCAATTGGGACTAACATAAAATTTGAAATAGTAAAGACTGAGGATATTGGGCAATATACTATTCAACCAACAATGATGGAGCCTTTAATCTTTGGTGAGTGTGAAGATTTGGATTTATTGCTGAATATAAAAAAACTATTATCAAGTCATGATATGGGAGGAGAAAAGCATAATATATTAAAAACTATACCAAGAACTAATAGTGATAATATGGTATCAAATATAATTAATTATATGAGAGCGGTTAATCATAATGATATTAGCTTATGGTTTGGTAATCATATAACAAAAGCATTGAAAAAGATGGGTGACCCTGGGAAAGATATATTACACAAAGCAGGTAAAGAATTAGATGATATTTCAGCTAAATTGAATAGAGTTGATGGAGAGGCTAAGATTTATGAAATTCCTTTATTTAATGAAGCTGAGATTAAAAGAATAAAAGTTGTTGCTAAAAAGTTTGAATATAAGCCTAATAAAAAAGCTAAAAAAGAAGTTGGAACAAGATTTATCATTAATACTCATTTGTCAAAAATGGGGGATATTCAATTTGACGGGATGGCTTTTGAGAAATCTAAAAAATTCGATCTTATCCTTAGATGTGAGAATGATTTTGGAGAGGTAAGAAATAATAAAATTAAAGAAATTTTTACAACATCTCTGGAAGCTCTTAATTATGTTGGTAATATTATGATTAAAAGTGATGAGGTATTTGCCGATATTAATGAGAAACAGATAATGGATGAAGGTAATAATCAAGGTATTTTTGTGTAATGACAATGAATAAAAACATATCTGACCCTAAGGGATATTATGAAATTTTTGGTATTGATAAGGAAATATCATCCCAGGAGATTAAAAAGCTATACCGTGAAAAAGCTAAATATATGCATCCTGACAAGACTAAAGCTAGAGGGGCTAAGGCAAAGTTTCAGTTGCTTAATGAAGCCTATGATATTTTAAAAAATGAAAACACAAAACTTATCTATGATTTATCAGCTAAATTTTACCCAGAAAATTTGTATCCTGAAGACATAAAATATATCAATCTTTATCAGTGTGAGGGTTATGACGATATAAATTTGCGAGTTATTAAATTTTATAAAAATGATAATAAGGAGAGTAATTTATATGAAGCCGTGCATTCATTCAAATCAGCATTGAAAACTGCTTATAAATATAATTTATATAATATATTTAGAGGATGGAGATATGGATTTTTCTATAACTTAAAGGCGATATATAAGAATATTTTGGGTGGAGATAATAATAAAAGCTATAGTGATATGATGATGGTTAATAATGCGATTTATTATTATAATATTGGTAATTTAGAAAAGGCGAAAACTTGTCTAAAAATCTTAAATAATGATGAGCGAATCGTCAAAGAATTTGAACGAATCATTGAGGCAAAAGAGATTGAGATAAATGATGTTTGGAAAGAAAAAAAATATAAATTTTATCTGCCATATTTATTAGTGATTTTGATAGTTTTGGTTGGGAGTTTTTATAAGAAACCATATAACTATATTGTTGATGCATATATTGATTATGTTTATGGGCTTAACAATATTAGTGAAGAGGATGAATATCGAAATAATCTGGTTAAAAATGGCGATAAGTTAGCAATAGATGATTTATCTTTTACAAAGGTTTTTAATTTGCCGATTAATGTTAGTAATGGTGATTTGTTATATCATCTCAAAAAAAGAAGTGATATATATCATGCTCCAAATTCAAGACTTGATATTGTTAGAAGTTTAGAAAAAGATGTTAGCGTTAGGCTAACTGGTTTTATACCAGGTAAGAAGTGGGTTAGAATTTTGATGGATGATGGAATTAGTGGATTTATTCAGTCTGATAGAATCGAAAAAGGAATCGGAATAGAACCACCTGTTGATAATAAAATATATAAAAAGTCTGTTGAATAAAAATGAGTTATATTGAAGATAAAATTTCTAAATGTAGATGCTGTGGAGCTATAACTCCGCTTCCTGAATATTTATATATTTATGAGGTTGGTTTTCATTATTTTTTATCAAAACTTTATGTTCATAAGGGATATTTTTGTGATAAATGTGCGAGCAAATTATCTATCAAATATTTACTTAAATCTATTTTATTTGGAACTCTTACCCTACCCTTCGGTCCGATATATGTATTGGTTGCGGTTTGTTATAATATGTGTTTGGGTAAGATTGATAAAAAACAAACTTACCGTCAATTATTTAAGAATGCAGAAGCCCTATTTTTAGATAAAAGATATGATGAGGCTCTAATTGTTTATAATAGAGCTAGAAAATATGCCAAAACAGATTTGCAAAAGCATAATCTAAATATTTTGGGTTATATGATTATGAAAGAAGGTCATGAAACCAAAGTTAGAAATGGTTGGAATTTATTCGGTAAATCTAGCTTTTGGATTGGGATAGTTATTATTGGTTCATTTTTAGCCTTAGTTGCTCATTTGGGCTTTTTAGCTTATGAGCATCATAACCAACCAAAGCCAATAAAACATCAAAAAATAGAACAGCAAAAAACAAAGAATTATCAAGATTTTCAAATTATGGAAATTCCATATCTAAAAGAAGCACAAAACTTAACATATAAAATAAAACAAGATGGAGCTATGATTTATAATGGTCCAGGATATAAGTTTGACATTATAGGGGAACTTAAAAAAGATGAAGAAGTATTTATTACCGCGATTATTCCGAATTCTAATTGGATTAGAGTTAGGTTGGGGAGTGGGAGGATAGGATTTATAATCAAACACACAATCTCTCATTGATTCTATGGGTAATTTTATTGTTGTCTGCGAATATTTTGCTCAAGTCATTTAGTAATTGCTAAAATCTCTTAGGTATCTAAATTCGCATTGGTCGTTATTAACGCCCTTACTCATTAAGATATTACAAAGACTTTGCAGATAAAAAAGTAAAGTTGTTTACTTTTTTACTTAGCAGTTCCAAAATTTCTTGTCGCCTAAAACTTACCTCATATAATCAATGAGAAAAACCCTTATTACAGATAAGAAGTGTAATAAAATATTCACGAGCTAAAATCTTTACACAGTTTGACATATTGGACAAAATGTGGTATTATAGAGCCTTAAATTAAGTACAATTTATTGTCTTGATACAATTACATGACAAATAAAGACAAGATAAAATATATTATTAATTAAAATTAAGAACCATGAAAGAAAGAAGTTATTTTCATTACTTTGGAGATGTAAAACCGTTTGTAAAAGATCAACCGGTCGAGGCATCTGAAAAACAGGATAACCTGTTTATCGAATTCGCCCGCTGGGCGAGAGTAAGCAACCGCTGGCTTGCCATGCTTCTAACTGTAATCTTGCTGTTTGTAGCAGGTTATAGTCAGAACCAAAGAAAGAAAGCAATCACCGCTGAATGGAATTTTGCTCAGCAAAAAGACCTGAACTTAGATCTAAGCAAAGACAATAAGGATTTGCGGATGATCAAGAATGTTTGGCGGGATAGTTTCCATCAAACTAATGCTAAACTTGATAGCACTGAAAGTGAGCTATACAAGACAAAGAACTTGTTAGGTATTGCTCAACAAAACGAGAAATGGCTAAAAGAGCAATATGATTATTGTATTGAAAGCCGTGATTTCGTGACCATTCAAGAATTTGTAGCCAGCGTTGAGTGGGCTGAGGAATTCTCAATGGACTTTATCACTCAAAAGTTTGGTAGAAAATTTCAATTCACCTATCCTGATGATGGGCATCTATTGAAATTTGCCATAAGTCGTGACGACTTACTCTATGCTCCCCAAGGGTATACTCCTGAGAAAGGTATTAAAGAATTAAAGCTTATATTTGAAGTGGAAGATTTCTCTAATATATATTGCAAAAACTTAGTATATAAGGATAGTAGAACTCCTTATAAGTTTTGTGATGACGGAGAAGTGGATTGGAAGTTTCTAAAGGTTCTAAACCAAATAAAAGGCAAAGCCCAAACATCGGATTTGCAAGAAAATTTAGGTGAAGAATATGTAGAAGCCTTAAAAAAGCTGAGGGAAGAATTTCGCAAAGAACTAAGCTTTTTTGAAGAAAAATAAAGAACAAACCCCGCTGATTTTATATCAGTTGGGGTTTTTCTTTGCCTTAAATGATGTATAAGAGATAGAATTTACAAGAACACAACAATGCAAAGAATAAAATGTCATTCTCAGACTTTAATCTGGGAATCCAGATCTTATTGCTTTAGCAATTCAATATTTTGATTATATGTTGCTGGATCCCCGAGCTATTCCTGCAAGCAGAGCTCGAGGATGACAATGTGTGGGGAGCAAGCAGGGCTCGAGGATGACACCCAACTTGTTGAGGGAACCTTTGAGAGATTTCTGCCTTCGCAGGAATGACGACATAGGGTTTTTCTTTGCCTTAAGTTTGGGTTTGTTTTCTACGGTGGAGGTTGAGGGAGAGTTCGTCGGCTGCTTTTTGCTCTTTATCCTCGATTTCTTTATTTTCTCTATCTACCCTATTTTTATGAGTTATTTCATAAGTTTTTTGCTTCTTAAATTCATCAGCTATTTCATCTTGAAGTTTTTCAATTTGCTGTCTTAAACCATCTAATTTGATTTGTAATTTCTCTTTATCCTCAAGGTATTTTTTTACATATGCCCCAAAACCTCTTGAATGTTCTGGATTATTACTGACAAAAATTTTTTCTGCTTCATATTTATTATCCATTTCTTGCATGTTTTTTACAAGCATAGATTCTCTATTGAAAAACTCACCCAAGATTTTGCGCATTTCATCAATTTGCCATTTTTGCATTCTGATTAATGTTGGGATTTTATCTTTCACTTCCTATTAACCCTCTGTTGCAGGAGCTGTTTGATTTGCTTGAGCTGTTTCGGTTTGCCCTACACCTAAGATAATTTCTAATTGGTCGTAACATTCTGCTAAGGTGCTAGTTTCTGATTTCTTCTGCTCAATAAAGGCTTCTAATTTATCATAATAAAAAATTGCTTCATCAACTTCTTTATTAGAGCCTTTTTTATAAGCACCAAGTCTGATTAGCTCTGCCATATCTTCATAAGTTGCGAGATATTTTTTAGCCTTATAGACGAGTTCATTTTCTCTATCATTATTACAAGCTGGCATTACCCTTGAGATTGACTTTAGAATATTCACCGCTGGATATCTTCCTCGCTCGGCAATTGCTCTATCTAAAACGATATGACCATCAATAATCCCCCTCACCGCATCAGCAATTGGTTCGTTATGGTCGTCTCCATCTACCAACACAGTGAAAATACCAGTGATTGAGCCAACACCAGCACTAGGCCCTGCCCGCTCAAGTAATTTTGGAAGTTCGGCAAATACGGTTGGAGTATAACCTTTACTAGCTGGCGGTTCACCCGCTGTAAGGCTTATTTCTCTTTGAGCGAATGCAAAACGAGTAACTGAGTCCATCATACATAAAACATCATTATCAATATCTCTAAAATATTCAGCAACTGCCATTGATACATAGGCGGCTTGTCTTCTCATTAATGGGCTTTCATCAGAAGTAGCAATAATGATGACAGTTTTTTTCATACCCTCTTCGCCTAAGTCATCTTCGATAAATTCTTTGGCTTCTCTGCCCCTTTCACCCACAAGACCTAAAACAACAACATCTTGATCGGTGTTTCTTGCCATCATAGAAATGATTGAGGATTTACCAACACCAGAGCCAGCAAAAATACCCATCCTTTGACCTTTACACATAGTATTAAAAGCATTCATAGCTCTAACACCTAAGTCAACCTTACCTTTAACACGGTTTCTTGAATGCGCTGATGGTGGAGAATTTTTAACTAAGTATGGTTTATCACCTTTGATTAACGGTCCTTTATCATCAACTGGTTCACCAAAAGCATTAATAACTCTACCAAGCCATGATGGGTGTGGATAGATAACTGGATCGGCATTCTCAACTTCTGCTATACAGCCAGGACCAATGCCTTCTACGGTACCGTATGGCATTAGCAATATCTTATCGCCCTTAAAGCCTACTACTTCACAAGGTATTTTACGGTTCATCTTACCGGTGATTACACATCTATCACCTATAGACATGGTAGAGCTAACCCCGGCTATTTCTATAAGTAGACCTTGAACAGATACAACTTTTCCAAAGTGAGTGATTGGATCTATATTTTCTATTTCTGATAAAATATTATCGACTAATGCTGACAAAATATGTTCTCCCCTGTGATATCTTGTAATTTTGTCTCTTTGCTTAATATTAAATTACATAAATTTTAGCGGATTATAAAGGTTTTTTATAAAATTATCGAAAATTGTTAACAATTTAAAAATAGTTTGTTAACTTTTAAAAAAATAAAGGTTAAGATATAGACAGATAAATATTTTAACATTTTATAAAATGGAGCTTTGTTATGAGAGTGCTTTTAGTTGAAGATGATTATGCGGTATCGCAGAATATCGAAAATATGCTCAAGAAAGAGGGTATGATTGTTGATACAACTGATTTGGGCGAAGACGGATTAGAAATTGGTAAATTATATGAATATGATATTATCATTTTAGATCTTATGCTTCCTGATATGGATGGTTATGAAGTTTTGAAAAGACTTAGAGCTTCAAAAGTAACTACTCCTGTTTTAATCCTTTCTGGATTGTCTGAACCAGATAAGAAAGTAAAAGGACTTGGTTTTGGTGCTGATGACTATATCACAAAGCCATTTAATAAAGAAGAACTTACAGCTAGAATACATGCGATTGTAAGAAGATCTAAAGGTCATGCTCAATCAATCATTAGAACTGGATCTATTGAAGTTAACCTTGATACTCAAACAGTGACTGTTCTTAATAAACCTTTACACCTAACTGGTAAAGAATATGGCATTATGGAACTTCTTTCTCTTAGAAAAGGATCTACCCTTAATAAAGATCAATTCTTAAATCATTTATATGGTGGAATTGATGAACCTGAACTAAAAATTATTGATGTGTTTATTTGTAAGCTTCGTAAAAAATTAGAAAAAGCTGCAAATGGTAAAAACTATATCGAAACTGTTTGGGGTCGTGGATATGTTTTAAGAGATCCGGATGAAGAGGCTAAGAAGAAAGCTAGCTAGTTTATTAGATTCTATGGACATCTATACAGAATTTTCGAATATTTTGCTCAAGTCATTTAGTAATTGCTAAAATCAATCGCAAAATTTCTTAATTCTTATTATATATCTCATATAATCTAATAAAAGGAAGAACAATTGCACAAAATACTTCAGATCCAAATTATTGAGGGTTGGAGCAGAATTAATTGAGATAGATACATATAAAAAAGGCTTGGGATTTCCAAGCCTTTTTTATTACTGCAAAACCATTCCAATAGGAATAAATTCATATTTAACTTGACTTTTTAGAATTTTTATAGTATTAATTGAAATACTCAGACGGTATAACTGTATCTAAAATATGGTTTAGCTGTCTTTTTTTGTTTTTAGGATTTTCTTCTTACAAACTAATGCAATAGATAGAAGCACAAAAATATATCTTAGAGACTCAATATATAAGAAGTGAATCATACCTGTAGTAAAACCGTCTATGAAAGTAAGTTCTGAAAGAATATAAGAATAAACATCTACACAAAACCAAACAGATATATTTAATATTTCTAACAATAACCAATAGAAGAAGAAGTGGAAAACACTTCTTCTTTTTTTATATATATTTTTTAAATAACTAACTATAAACTTTATCTTTTTCTAAACTTATTAAAAAAATAGATTAAAACAATTGTTACATAAAGTATAAAATAATGTCGTTTAGCATCTAACATTAATAAACTGACAGCCTCTGAAGACTCATCATCATATAAACTCAATGTGACAACATCACATAATAACAGCACTAAATTGGCAGTTATCTCATAAATTAACCAATAAGACAAGAAGATCAATATCTTATTATGTGTCCTATCGTTAATGTACCGAGACAATCTAATTGGTATAATTTTTTTGTAGAATATAAGTAAAATTACTAATAGCAGTAGTTTAGCAATACTAACAAGTAACAGAACATAAGCCGCGATAACACTATCTATGCCTTGATTGGCAATTGATATAGGAAAACAAGCTAAAACAAAAAGAAGGAATTCTAACAATAACCAATAGAAGAAGAAGTGAAAAACACTTCTTCTTTTTATATATATTTTTTTAAAATAACTAACCATAGGAGAATTATAAATGACTAATATGAAAGAGTCAAACAAAAAGAACGAAACATGAATATTTATAGAAACTAAAAAAGTTAATAAATCTTGGAAATACAAGATGACACTTAATAATAGGCTTGATAACTCCTACCATCTTTATCTGATTAAAAAGGATAAAAATGGAAATGAAAAAGTTATTAGGGAGGATCTGTAAATGGTCCTACGGGACTATTAAGATCAATACAAATTGAAAATGATATTGATTTATCTAAATCTGGAGATGCTTATAGTGAAGATAATCCTAAATCTATGAGATTTTATAAAAAACTAAGTATTCCTGAAAATAAAATTAATGAAACATGGGAAGGAATGAATAAAACAGCTGAAGATATAAAAAATGCCAAAATTAATTATGATATTTTTGGAGAAAGTAAAAATTCAAACTCAACAATTAGGACTATTTGTGAAGAAAATGGAATTGATATTGATGAATGTATTCCTAATGAGATTAAAAAAGAAGATGTTCCTGGGTTTGAGAATAGTCTTAAAAATGATATTATTTTAAGCAAAGATGTATCTGAGTGGAGCAAGGATGATTTGAATAACATTATGTATTCTGATGGATATAGATTTGATAAAGATGTGCAGAAAAAAGTAGAGAATTATTTTAATAATAAATACCCAGATAAAGTGAAATATGATGCAACGGGCAGAATGATTGATGGAGAGGTGAAAGTTAAAGCACATATAAGAGATGGGATTGATGTAAGGGCTTATAGTAGAGGACTGCCGTATTAGATTTCTAGATTGCCGTTGACTAAAGCCCTCGCAATGACGGAATATAAAAAAAGGCTTGGGGATTTCTAAGCCTTTTTTGTATTTACAAACCTGCGGGGCGGGTGATTTTTGGAGGGGCTTTTTTAGCCTCTTCTTCTTTTTTCTGAGGTGCCAAATCTGCTCTATTTTTATCATATGGGACAGCTTGGTATAGACATTTAATATTTGATACTGGTTTATAATATTTTGCTAAACCTTTGGTATTTTCTTCATCCTTACCAATATATAACAAGCCACCGATTGGTTGAGTTTTATGGATTTTTTTGATAATTTCTTCTCTTTTTGATTCATCAAAACCTTTTAATAAGTTTCTACATAAAATCATATCAAAACTAGTTGAGAATGAGAACTCATCAATCATATTATATTGTTTAAAGTTAATCATAGATTTAAGCTCATTATTAGCATACCAATGCTCACCAT
>DHQH01000100.1:8783-9458 GCA_002410125.1 Alphaproteobacteria bacterium UBA5343 | reverse complement strand
AGCATACCAATGCTCACCATCTTTATCGAAATATTTAATCATTAGTGAAGCTGGCATTCCTAATTGGATTTCAAAACCAGAATATCGACCTTTTTGAGCTTGAAGAATAGACTGGCTTGAAATATCTGTACCAATAATTTCAATAACCCAATCTTTTAAAAACTCTTCTTTTTCTTTGAAAATCATTGCAAGAGAATAAGCCTCTTGCCCTGTTGAACAACCCGCTGACCAGATTTTTAGTTGCTTTTTATTTTGCTTGGCCTTGACGAGGTGATTAAAAATAACATTTTTAAATTTTTCAAAGACATCATAATCTCTAAAAAAACAAGTATCTGTAATAGCCATTTCTTCTACTAGCTCCTCTTTTAAGGTTCTGCTACCTCTTTTTAAGGCTCCTAATAAATCATTGATTGAAGACCAGTTGTTTTTTCTTACAATCTCGGTTAGTTTTCTATCCAAAATGTATAACTTATCTTCGGAAAGATTCCATCCTGCTCTTTCTGCTAATAAATCTTTTATGAAATTAAAATCTTCTCTATTCATAAGTTATTATCTCTCGTCTATTAAGCCTAGTATTACTAATTTGGACTTTAAAATATCACTATCAAATGGTTTCATAATAATCTCATCAGCTCCATATTTTAGAAACTTGGTGATTTTTTCTTTATCATTATA
>DHQH01000100.1:0-8555 GCA_002410125.1 Alphaproteobacteria bacterium UBA5343 | reverse complement strand
TTCATTTACAGATGAGCAAAATATAATTTTTGGGCTTTGTTCTTGATATTGCTCCTTGATTCTTTTAGCAATCTCAGTACCATTCATAGTTTGGAATTTAATATCTAATAAAACTAAATCTGGGATTTGTTTATCGCATAGCTCTAAAACCTTATCTCCATCTTCTGCTTCTACTACAGAAAATAGTAATGATTCCATAATTTTTCTAGAAACCATTCTAATAACTCTTGATTCATCTGCGATTATGCAAGTTTTCATTCTTTTTCAAATTCCCTTAGATAATATTCTTCTGGTATATGGTAGTTAAATTTAATTAAAATATTCTTTATTTTAGTTATTTAATTGTAAATTTTATATAATGCTCATTAGTATTAAAATCTAGGATTTTATGTTCCTCTGCTAATAAAGAAAGAGCATAATATAAGGGTGAGTTTTTAGCTGTTTCTTCTACATCCCCACCCTCAATAGTCTTTTTAAGCTCATCAGATCTATCAACTGGTGCTAATCTGTCGGCCTTTAATAATAATTCTATATTATCATTTTCATTTTTGACAGTAATATCACCACCTCTTATTGTCATATCAGATAAAATCATAGTTAATGCCATAATAATTTTTGCCATATTACTACTTATCTCATCACTAATATAAAATGATAAATTAATAGGAAAATCTTTATTGCCAATGGTTGATAAATAGTCTTTGGTAACTAGTAACATTTCATCCCTATCAGATGTTGCCATATTTTTGAGCCCAAAAGCTAGTCTGAAGAATTTGATTCTTTTAGCAACTACTGATGCACTGGTTGCAAGCAAGGTGCAAGTATCTTTGATAAACTCAAGGTCATTTTCTTCGGCAACGAGCTCAAAACCATTTGATATTGCTCCGATGTTTCCAACTAAATCATGACTTAATCTAGTGGTTAAAAGTTCTGATATTTTGTTATTCATATTTATATTACCTTTTAAAAACTATATATATCTGTTTTCATATATTTTTGATCTTCTCTAGACATTTTAGCATAGTCTAATTCTTCTAACATTTTATCTTCTAATAATAGAAAACCATTATTAGCTTTCATATAAGGCTCTGAATCCTCATCATCGCCCCACATAATTTCTTCTTCATCATCTGGCGGGCCGTATTTACGACTAATTCTCTTCCAGAAACTATGGATTTTCAAATTTCTTAAATACATTGCTTTACTGCTGTTACCTGTGATAGTGGCTGATGTACTTGTATAGACTATTTTATAAATTTTGTTATTGGTGAAGTTACTAGTTAGATAGATAATCACCTCTTCTTTAGTGTCATGTTTGATGTATTTTGCTTCTTTGATATATTCATCACCTGTTGATTTTGATACATCAACGACACAAGTGTTTAATCGCTCATAACCAACCACACCTTTATTTCGACATTTCTCTTCGTTTCGCCATTTGATAAAGTTTGGAATTTCTCTTTTTTCTATAACTTTTTTATAGCCATTTCTTTGTAAATTATGCTCAGCATCAATGATATTCATTCTTAACATTACACCCACAATGTCAAAAGTAGATGGACTTGCGTAAAGACCTTTGGCCTTGGCTAGTTTTTTGCGTTTGGCTTTTTTTCTTTTCTTTTTAGCTTTTTCACTATTAAAATCATCTGTTAAAAATGGATTATTGGCAAAGTCTAAATCTTCGTCATCTAAATCATCAAAACCCCCAATATCAGGAGAACTAAAACCCTTATTATCTTTTTCGAGTTTCTTCTCAATATCAACATCAATGATTGGGGCATCGGTTTCTTCGATATCTTCTGACACCTCTTGTGTTGCTGGAGATGGAATTGCTATATTAACATCCTTAATATTACTCTCACCAATAACCCCAATTTCTACAGGTGTATCATTATAGATTATTTCTTTAGCAGGAGTGACTACTTCTGGAATATCTTTATTTTCCTCATCACTAAAATCAAACATATCAGCAATGCTCTCTAATATAGAACTATCTTTTTTACTTGTATTTTCTTCATACTCAAAATCAATATCTAATTCTTTTTCAAGCTCCTCATTAACTGTATTAATATCATCATCTAGTCCTGATAAGACACTATCTTCTGGCAAATCACTATTTGAATTAGGAATATCATCTGTTGGGATGTTATTTGCATCACTACCTTTGATTTTATCAATTAGACTAGAGATTTTATTGGAAATAGTTTTAGCAACACCAACATCTTCCCCAACGCCATCTTTTAAGGTTTCTTGGGCTATTTTTTCTTTAATTTCACCAATCACTTCACCAGAGGCTGCTTTTTCTTTTTTAGCCTGACTATCACCTAGCTCTGGAGCGGCAGTGACATCTAGTGGTTTACCATCATCTAAAATTAGTGTTTGCTCTAGAATATCGGCAGGACCTTCAGCGTAAGCAGATGTATTCGTAAAGATTACGAATGATAAAATCAGAAATAGAAATATTATATTATTATGTCTTAGTTTCATAAACCCTGCCTTAATCCCTGTTAATCGGCATTATAGAAGAAAAAATATGTTAAACAAAACCAAAAATTTACTTAATTAACATTTACTCTTATTTTATTTTGATGTAAAAAGACAAACAATAGTTATTAAACGAATTAGGTAAATAAAAATTGAAAGATAAAATTGTTCATATAATTGGGGCTGGACTTGCTGGAGTTGAAGCTGCTTGGTTCTTGGCTAATAGAGACATAAAAGTCAATCTTTATGAGATGAGACCTTATAAAAATACAAAAGCTCATGAGACTGCTAACTTTGCAGAACTTGTGTGCTCAAACTCATTTAGATCAGATGATGATGACTATAATGCGGTTGGCTTACTTCATCATGAACTTAGACAATGTGGCTCTATTGTTATGAAAAATGCGGATAAGTACAAAGTTCCTGCAGGTGGTGCATTAGCAGTGGATAGAAATAATTTTGCTCTTAATATCACTAATGAAATCGAATCGCATAAAAATATCAATATAATGAGAGAAGAAATAAAAGAAATTCCTGACAATTGGGAATATGTAATTATTGCAACTGGTCCGCTTACATCTGATGCTTTAGCTGAAGATATTGCCAAAATAGTTGGGAATGATACTTTATCATTTTTTGATGCGATTGCTCCTGTGATTTATAAAGAATCGATTGATTTTTCTAAGGCATGGTATCAATCAAGATATGATAAGGGAGATAAAACAGATTATATCAACTGCCCAATGACAAAAGAACAGTATGAAGAATTTATCAATGATTTGATTACTGGAGAAAAAATAGAGTTTAAAGAATGGGAAAAAGATGATGTTCAATATTTTGAGGGGTGTCTGCCTATTGAAGTAATGGCAGAGAGAGGTGTTGAGACCCTTAGATATGGACCATTAAAACCAGTTGGATTAACAAATCCGAATGATCCTGAAAATAAGCCATATGCGATTGTACAATTAAGGCAAGATAATGCTAGTGATACTCTTAGAAATATGGTTGGTTTCCAGACTAAGTTAAAATATGGAGAGCAAAAAAGAGTGTTTAGAAAAATTCCTGGATTAGAGAATGCTAACTTTGCAAGACTTGGTGGAATTCATAGAAATACTTTTATTAATAGCCCTAAATTATTAGACGGGGTATTACGACTTAAAAGTGACAAAAGAATCCGATTTGCAGGACAGATTACGGGCTCTGAGGGATATATTGAAAATGCATCAGTTGGCTTTATGGTCGGTCTTTTTACTTATAATGAAATAATGGAAAAAGAAAATATATTACCTCCTGATACCACTTCTATGGGATGTATGTTAAGACATATTACTGTTGAAATAGAAAATGCAGATTTTCAGCCGATGAACATTAATTTTGGATTGTTTCCAACTATTACCTTTGAGATAACAGAGAATGGTAAAAGAAAGAAATTAAAGGGACGGGATAGAAAAATTGCTTACACCATTAGAGCTAAAGAAGATATGCAAAAATGGATAAAAAATTTGGGGAATGATTAGTTGCAAAGCAAGAGTAAAAAACAAGAAAATTTTCCTGTTGGATCTTTTATAATTGAAAAAGATAAAAGAGAGATTGTGTTTGCATATTATGATTTTGCAAGAATGTGTGATGATATTGCAGATAGTTCTAAACTTACAAAAAAAGAGAAATTAAAACAATTAGAAGAAATTGAAGATATTATAACTGGTAGAAAGACAAACACTGGTAATAAAAAGAATCTTAGAATCGCAAAGAATCTTTATAAATTAATGATTGTAAATGACCTGAAAATTGAGAATGCTTATAATTTATTAGTTGCTTTTAAGCAAGATTCTGAGGGATATAAATATCAAATTTGGCAAGAGTTGGTTGAGTATTGTAGATATTCTGCAGCCCCTGTTGGAAGGTTTTTACTCAACTTACATAAAGAAGATATATCACTAGTTTGGAATGGTGATATATTTTGTGCGGCATTGCAAATTATCAATCATTTGCAAGATATCAAAAAAGATTATGAGAATCTAAAACGAATCTATTTTCCTAAAGATTTACTTGATGAGTTTAAGATAAAAAACAAAGATATAACAGCTGAAAAAGAGAGTTCAAATTTTTCTAGATTTAAGTTAAGAGTGATAGAAAATATCAAAGGAATGCTGATTGAAGCTGAAATATTAACTAGAAGAATTAATAGCTTTAGATTAAGAGTTGAAGTTAGCACAATGATTTATTTAGCAAAAAAATTAACTAATAACTTAGAAAATATGGATATCTTAGAAAATCCTGTTAAACTAAAAAAAATAGATTTTCTATTTGGGTTTATGAATGGTTTGATAAAAGCAATTTTGAAAAAGTAGAAGAACAATGGATAATCGCAAATTAAGACAGATTGATAAAGAGATTAAGGTGATTGTTGAGCAATCAGCATCATCATTTTTTATGGCAATGAAAATTTTACCTAAAAAGCAAAAAAGAGCTATGTATGCGGTATATTCTTTTTGTAGGGTTATTGATGATATTGTTGACGAAGTGAATGAAATTTCTAAAAAACAACAAATGCTCAAATTTTGGAAAGATGAAATTGATAATATCTATCTAAATAAAAAGGCTGATACGAGTATTGGGGAAGCTATATTGTATTCAATTACGAATGGCTTTGATTTTCCCAAGACAGAATTTATAAATATTATTAATGGAGTTGGAATGGATATACCAGATCCTATTAACCGCCCTAGTTATGAAAGATTGTTAAAATATTGTCGAGGGGTTGCTGTTGCTCCTGGTGTACTGTGTATGTATGTGTTTGGTTTTAAGAATCCTTATGATATGGAACTTGCTAGATATATGGGTAATGCATTACAGATGACCAATATTTTGAGAGATACTAAAGAAGATGCCTTAATTGATAGATGCTATATACCTGATGAATATCTAAAAAATGCTGGCATTAAAGGTAATAACCCGAGGGATATAATCATTGATAATAAGTTATATGTAGCAAGGCAAAAACTGGCTATTCGAGCTATGGAAAATTATGACATGGCTTATAAAAAAATTGCAACATTAGACAAGAAAAAAATAAAACCTGCTAAACTTATTTTGTCGCTTTATAAAGAATATTATGACATTATGAAAAACAGAGGTTGGGAGGCAATTACTCCTAAACCAAAATTATCAAAGTTAAAGAAATTAAAATTAATGTTTAATATTTTTATCCTAGGCAAATAGAGATGAAAAAATATTATATCATAGGTGGTGGTATAGCTGGGCTTAGTAAAGCATTTTTTCTTCTAAATAAAGGTATAAAAGGCGAAAATATTCATATTTTTGAGTCATCTTCTCATCTGGGAGGGAGATGTTTTTCTTTTTATGATAAAAAATTAGATAGAATAATTGATATTGGAACACATCTGATCATTGGTGCTAATAAAAACACAATATCGTTATTAAAAAAAATCAAATCATGGCATAGTTTTGAAAAAATAAAACCTTTTGGATTTCCTGTTTTTGATATTAAACAAAATGAAGGTTTTATAATTAAAGATAACTTAAAATCTATAAAAAAATTTAAAAATGAGAATCTGCAAAACCTATTATGCGAATCTATTTTTAATGTATCAAAAAGTGAAATATTACCACGATACTTTTGGAAGAATATTTTAAGAGCTGGTTATTTAGGAAGATTTTCTGCTCAACCATATTTAGCTAAAAATAGCTTATATGAAGATTTAATTGAGCCACTAGTAAATCTCTTAAAAAATAAGGGAGTAAAGATTAATTTAGGACATAAGTTAAAAGAAGTAAGAATCGAAGAGAATCGTATTAAATCTCTAAAATTTGATAGTAAAATTAGAATAGAAAATAATGAAGTAATTTTTGCTGTACCGCTTGATAATTTAGCAGAATTAATTCCTGTATTAAAAGAAGAATTAGAATGTGAATTCTCCCCTATCATAAATATTCACTTTAGGACTAGTATGAGAGTTAGTTTACCGAATGAAGTAAAAATGATGGGAGTAATAAATGGTTTTTGTCATTGGTTGTTTGTAAAAGATGATGTGCTATCTGTGACAATTAGTGATGCAGAACAATATATGGATAGAAGTGAAGAAGAAATAGCTAGAGAGGCTTGGGAAGAGGTTTGTAAAATCAGAGGAAGAGTTGCTCCATTTTTACCAAATTATAGGGTTATAAAATCTAAAAAAGCGACAGTTAAGAAAGTAAATATTAATAAGAACAGATATAACATATATGACAATATGCAAGTTATTGGAGATTGGATGGTTGAGGATTACCCTAACTCCATTGAGGCCGCGATTAGATCTGCAAAAAAAATAAGCTAGTAATATTTTTATTTGCTACTATATGACTAGTGAAGAAATAAAAAATTAGAAAGGATACATAAAAAATGAGCTTTGAATTACCTAAATTACCTTATGAAAAAAATGCATTAGAACCTTATATTTCTGCTAATACTATTGATTATCATTATGGTAAGCACCACTTTGCATATGTGAATAATCTAAATAATCTGATAAAAGATCATAAACTCGAAAATTCTAGCTTAGAGGATATTATCCTTGTGACAGCTCATGATAGTGAGAGTGTTGGAATTTTTAATAATGCTGCCCAAGTATGGAATCATACATTCTTTTGGCATTCTATGAAACCAAATGGTGGTGGCAAGCCAACAGGAAAAATTGCTAGTAGAATTGATGAATCTTTTGGTGGTTATGAAAATTTTGTAAAAGAATTTAAAACTGCCGCTGCAACACAATTTGGTAGTGGCTGGGCATGGCTTGTTGAAGATAGAGATAAACTAAAAGTTATTAAAACTGCTAATGCTAATAGTGCAGTGGCTATGCATCTGAAACCTCTTCTTTGTATTGATGTGTGGGAACATGCTTATTATCTAGACTATCAAAATAAAAGACCTGAATTTATTGATATATTCTTAAACAATTTGGTAAATTGGGATTTTGCTAATAAAAACCTAAAATAAATACCAATGATTGCTTAATAAAGATTTTTATGATATAATTTATACGTGTTATTACTTTTATAACAAGGGGTTTTGTTATGGATATGAAAAAAATACAATCTATGAAAGAACATATTGTTGCATATAGACAAGATGAAGAAAATGACATATCTATTGATGGTATTTTAAATGATCTTGGACTAACTGGTGAAGAAAGAACACATTATAGGAATGAAATTGAGATGCTTGAAATTGATGGTGAGGTAATGGAAGATGATTTACCAATGATTAGAAAATATGCATTTTCATTTGCGAGCAAAATGCCATCTGAACTTAGAAAAGAAATTATAGAAAGCGGTATTCATAGATCTGTTAAACAAACAGGACTAAATTATTATAGACCTGATATTTTTACCAATCGTCAAAATTAAACATAAAATAATCTTGTATATACTATAAATATTGACTTACAATAATATGATTGATATAATATATTATGTATTATGTTATTGGGTAGGTTACAAATATGAATAATGAAATCAAGAATGATTTTTCAGAGCAATTAGAAGAATTGAGAAGATCATTAACCTCTTTTAGAAAAAATCCTAAAAACAACATCTTAATTGAAGATCTTGTAGAAGTTCATTGTGGTGGTCCAACCGAAAATTTAGAAATTTATTTTGAGAAAATAGAAGAAGGTGATATAAATAATGGACATGTCACTATAAAAGACTATACCACCGCAATAATGATGGCAAATAGGGTAAAAAACGGTCCTGTTATGCTACCCCTAGATATCACAAGAAAAATTGCAATGAGTAGAGTTTTATCAATGAAATAATAAAAAAAACCTCCCTTATTTAGGAGGTTTTTTATTGATTAAATAATTATAAATTACTCAACATCTCCATATGGAGAGACAACTTCCTTTTTAGCTCTTAAATCGAAATATGTGAGGAATGGCATTGCTACATAAATTGATGAATATGTACCAATTAACACACCCCAAATAAGTGCGAATGAGAAACTTTTTAAGGCTGCTCCGCCGAATATAAATATTGCAACTACAGCAAGCAGAGTTGTGATAGATGTTAGT
>DHQH01000095.1 GCA_002410125.1 Alphaproteobacteria bacterium UBA5343 | reverse complement strand
GGCCTCCCCAACCATCAAAAGGCTTCCTAGCTATCTAAGAATTGTCAGAGAATTAGATGCAAAAGGAGAAAAAGCCATATCTGCAACTTACTTATCTAACAGATTAAACATTGAATCAATATTAGTTAGAAAAGATATTTCAGCCACAGGTGTTGTTGGTAAACCGAGAATAGGTTTTGAGATAAAAGAAGTAATTGAGAAAATTGAAAATATCTTAGGATGGAACAACTCAACAGATGCTTTTCTTATCGGTACAGGAAATTTAGGTTCAGCCTTACTTGGCTATAAAGGATTTGCAAAAAATGGATTAAATATCGTTGCAGCCTTTGATAATGATCTAACTAAAATCGGCAAAAAAATAAACGGCATTAAAGTTTTCAATATTGATAAATTACCCAATCTTGCCCAAAGAATGCATATCCATATCGCAATTCTGTGCACTCCTAATAATGTTGCACAAAATATCGTTGATAAAATTGTAAACTCTGGAATCAAAGCTATCTGGAACTTTAGTGCGACCCAATTAAAAACCGACCCTAATATTATAATTCAAAATGAAGATTTATCATCGGGTTTAGCTCTCCTATCTTCAAAAATGATTGCAATGAATGAGGAAAAAAATGACAATTAAAATATCAATCTGCATGGGTAGCTCATGTTTTGCAAGAGGTAACTCAAAAAATCTAATTACTCTTGAAGAATATATCAAAGAACATAATCTGAATGCAGAGATTGAACTAACAGGTCTCAGATGTACTGAGAATTGTTCAAAAGGACCCAACATCGTCATTGACAATCAAGAATATAATAATGTCGACAAAGGCAGCCTTATAGATATTATCAAAAAACATATTGAGGAGAGTAAATAAAATGGCTTTAGATACCTACCCAATATATACCAAACAAACCGATTGCCAAGATTGTTACAAATGTGTAAGAGGATGCCCTGTAAAAGCTATTAAGATTGAAGATAATAGTGCCAAAGTTATGCCAGAATATTGTATTTCTTGCGGTAATTGCATTAGAACTTGCCCAGCAAAGGCAAAAAAAATCAGAAAAGATTTAGGTAGAGCAAAGCTATTAATAAATAACAACATTCCAACTTATGCATCACTTGCCCCATCTTGGATAAGTGAATTTAAAGGTATTGATAAAGAAAAACTAATCTGTGCTATCAGAAGATTAGGATTTGCTGGAGTCAGTGAAACAGCTCTCGGAGCAGAAATAGTCTCAAAAAATGTTCAAAATTTATTAAACACCAACAAACCAGGTTTATACATCTCAACCGCTTGTCCATCAGTTGTTGAATATATCAAAAAATATCGCCCAGATTTAGTTGATAGTTTAACAAGTTTTTATTCACCTCTCCTATCTCATTGTAAATTTTTAAAACAAACTTATGGAGAAAACATCCAAACTGTATTTTTTGGACCATGTGTTGCAAAAAAACTAGAGGCTGATGAAAATCCAGATTTACTGAATATTGCTCTAACATTTAAAGATCTTAAAAAATGGATAGAAGAAGAAAACATCCATTTAGATGAATTAAAAACCAGCAAATTTGATACTTTCCAACCAATTGAAGCTAATAACGGTAAGATCTACCCTATCGAAGGTGGTATGATAGAAACCATTAAAGAAAAAGAAACTAAAGGACATCTTCTTGAAATCTCTGGTATGAGCAATATTATAAATGAGTTAAAAGATATAAACCAACACAACATAAAAGAACCTATCTTTATTGAAGCTCTAGCCTGTGCTGGGGGTTGCATCAAAGGTCCCGCTATGGATGAACAATCAAACGGTATTTCATCCAGAATTGAAATATTAAATTCTATTGAAGAAAATAAACCAATTGACAATGAGATAATCACTATTGAAAAAGTGTTTAAAAAAATCATTATCAATAAAAATGACATTAGCGATTCACAAATCAAAAAAGCTCTAAACAGCATAAGTAAATTCTCAACTGTCGATGAGTTAAATTGTGGTGGATGTGGTTATAAATCTTGTCGCGATTTTGCAACTGCTCTTGCCACAGGAATTGCAGAACCTGAAATGTGTGTATCCTATATAAAAAAACAAGCCCAAAGAAAAGCCAATGCCTTAATTAGATGTATTCCATCTGCAATCATTGTGGTCAATGAAGATTTAGAAATAATCGAATATAATGAAAAATTCATCGATATGTTTTATGAAGAAAACGAACATCGCGACTATTTTGATAGAGATAATATTACAGGAATTAATGCTGATAAATTTATATCTTTCACCAATCTTTTCCAATCAGCTCTAAAATCAGGCAAAGATATTAGAAAAGACCATATAAGAGATGATGATAAATTATATGATGTAACAATCTTCACTATTGATGAAAATAAGGTTGTTGGTGGTATCATTCAAGATGTAACCAATACTGAAATGAAAAAAGAACAAATAGCCGAACAAGCCAAAGAGGTTATAAATAAAAACCTATCAACCGTACAACAAATTGCCTGCACTTTAGGTGAGCATATGGCCGAAACTGAAATATTACTTCGCTCAATTGCCAGAGATTTTTCAATTGACGATGATAATAATTCTCACCCTCAAGAAGTTGAAATTAAAACTAGTAGCAACAAGAGAGATGATTAGTGAAAGAAGAATTGTTTATAGAAATAGGTTCAGCTTATACTAACAAAGCAGGTCAAGATATCTGCGGTGATACTATTCATTTTAAAAAAATTGAAGACGAAATGAGAACAATCACTGTTTTATCCGACGGTCTAGGCAGTGGTGTTAAGGCCAACATTTTAGCTAATATGACTTCTCATATGGCCTTAAAGTTTGTTGAAAGTAATATGGATTTACTCAGATCTTCTGAAGTTATGATGGATGCTCTACCTATATGCCAAATTAGAAAAATTAGCTATTCAACTTTCACTATTGTCGATAGTAACATTAATGGTAAGACCAAAATAATCGAAATGGATAACCCTCCATTTGTTTTTATCAGAAATCAGAAAGAACAAGTAATTAAAAACCGTACTCTTACCTCTCCAAAATGGTCAGAAAGAAGTCTCCATATTTCACAAATTACTACTCTCCTAGATGATAGAATTATATTCTTTTCAGATGGCATTACCCAAGCAGGCATTGGTACAAAAAAATATCCTCTTGGCTGGAGAAGAGAGGGTTGCAAAAAATTCACCCTTAGCCTAATTAAAAAGCATCCAAATATTTCTGCTCATGATTTAGCAAATGAAATTATAGAAGAAGCTAAAAGAAAAGAACCAAATAATATCTCTGGTGATGACATGAGTTGTGCTGTAGTCTATTTTAGGAAGCCCAGAAAACTTCTTTTATTGTCTGGTCCACCATATGATATGAATAAAGACAAAGAATATGCCGAAATGGTATCCTTATATCAAGGCAAAACAGCCATTTGTGGAGGAACAACTGCTAATATTATTGAAAGGGAATTATGTCTTGATTGTGAGATAGATAAAACATCTTTCGACAAGAAAATACCTTGTGCCTCCATCATGGAAGGTGTAGATTTAGTTACCGAAGGAATTCTCACATTAACCGAAGTTTATAGACTTCTAAAACATAATATAGAACTAAAGAATGATAATGCCGCGACAAGACTAACAAAACTTCTAATCAACAGTGATAATATCGATTTCGTAATTGGCACCCAAATAAATAATGCCCACCAAGATCCAAACCTTCCTGTTGAATTAGAAATAAGAAGAAATATCATTAAAAAGATTGTAAGAATATTAAAAGAAAATTATTTAAAAGAAATAACTATTAAGTATATCTAAGAGGTAAAAATATGGAAAAAATAAAAATCGAAATCTGTGTAGGTACAACTTGTTTTGTTATGGGAGCATCAAGCATACAAGCTCTAGAATTTGAAATACCAGAAGATTTAATTGGCAAAATTGAAGTAACAGAATCAAGATGTATGGAATTTTGCAAAGATCATAAAGATGGACACCATAAAGGCCCATTTGTAAAAATTAATGGAGAAGTTATGGCCGATGCCACTTATGACAAAGTATTAGACAAAGTAAGAGCAATTATTAAAAAGAAAGAAGAAAACTAATGTTAGCAAAAAATAATGCCTCAAGAATAAGAACCAAGCTATTAATCAAAATAGCTGAGACATTTTTAAATGATGATATTGAAAACATCGATAGATTACCTCTAAATCTAAGACCAAAAGATGAAGACCATAATAGATGTTGTGTTTATAAAGATAGAGCCATTATAAAATATAGAACTATGGCAACACTTGGACATTCTATCGAAGATGAAACCGATGAATTAAAACCCCTAAGTGTTTATGCCAAAGAAGCCTTAGAAAGAGAAGAAGATGACAAACCAGTTCTAACTGTAATTGATATTGCTTGTAGTGGCTGCATTAAAGCCCAATATATGGTAACCAATGCCTGTCGTGGTTGTCTTGCTCAACCATGCCGTCTAAATTGTCCCAAAGATGCAATAACCATAGTAAACGGACAAGCAAAAATAGACCCAGAATTATGTATCAACTGTGGTAAATGTAAAGAAGTATGCCCATATCATGCCATCATCCATGTTCCAATACCATGTGAAGAGGCGTGCCCTGTTAATGCAATTTCAAAAGACGAAGACGGTAAAGAACATATCGATCATGAAAAATGCATAAACTGTGGTAAGTGTCTAGTTTCTTGTCCATTTGGGGCAATTGTTGAAACTTCTCAAATAATTGATGTTATTAAAAATATTAAAAATAAAGATAAAAAAATGGTAGCCATGTTAGCCCCTGCAATTGTTGGGCAATTCCCCGGAACTATCAAAAATATGGCAACAGCTCTAAAAAAACTTGGCTTTAATAAAGTTGTAGAAGTTGCCTCTGGTGCAGATATTACCACTAACAAGGAAGCCGAAGAATTTGTAGAGAATATGAAAAAAGGACAAGAATTTATGACAACTTCTTGCTGCCCTGCATATGTAAACGCTGTAAACAAACATATACCAGAGCTAAAACCATTCGTATCTCATACAGAAACACCAATGTATTACACTGCCGAAATGGTTAAAGATGAAGATCCAAATGCAACAACCATTTTCATTGGACCATGTCTTGCAAAAAGAGTAGAAGCTCAAAGATCAAACTTGGTAGACTTTGT
Source organism: Alphaproteobacteria bacterium UBA5343 (assembly GCA_002410125.1). Classification (GTDB taxonomy): domain Bacteria; phylum Pseudomonadota; class Alphaproteobacteria; order RF32; family UBA5343; genus UBA5343. The sequence continues at coordinate 13,702 of DHQH01000095.1, read as the reverse complement.
TCTAACTTTTGAAGAAATCGGAGCTATGCTAGTTGCTAAAGATATTATGGTAGCTGAATGTGAAGAAACTGAATTTGATACTATAAGTGAAGCATCAGCTCAAGGAAGAGGGTTTCCTATTACTGGAGGTGTTGCAGCAGCTGTTGCTCACAAAGTAGGCGATAAAGCAGAAATTAAAGTTGAAAAAATTGATGGACTTGATGCAGTCTCTATGAAGAGACTTAAAAAATTCGCCCAAAAAGGCTGTGAAGGTTGTAACATTGTAGAGGTTATGTGCTGTGAAGGAGGTTGTGTCGCCGGACCAAGGGTATTAGCTCTACCGAAAAAAGCAACCCGCCAAGTCGAAAAATATGTCGACAATAGTGAAGACTTAAAATAACTCAAATACTGTCATCCTCGAACCAACAGGTTCGAGGATCCAGTTCTATAACCTCAATAATTCCTTATAAAATATATCTAACTTCTAGAAAAATTTCTTAACATTGCGACCCTTGTCATATCAGCATCAGTTTGTATAAAATTAATACCCAGCTCTTTTTTTGCAATTTTATAATAATCAAGCTGTAATTTCTTATCATTCATATGAGTTGCTCTTATTCTCTCTGAAACTAAATTCATTATCTCAACCGTATCATCAATATCTTTAGGAGTAATCTCTATTTCTTTTTTTTGCTCTAAATTAATTTCTTTATAAATATCCAATGCAGTTCCAAAACTTGCTATTAATTTCTCTTTCCTTTGAGTATTTATACTCTTATACTCTCCTAACTCATTTACCCAAATAGCAGATAATTCTCTAGCACATTGGTTGTCATATTCTTTACTAAGCATTAAAGGGTTTTTCCCTGCATCACAAACTTTTGCAAAATTTTCCATTTTTAATTCTGTACTCATCCCTTACTCCCAAATTAATATTTTTGCCTAAAATATTATTTTTTATAACAAAAATCAATTAAAAAAATATCCCCCTGTTTCCAGAGGGACATTTCAAAACTCAGTATAAAAGTGATTCTATTACATAACAAGAGGTACATTATGCGAGAAAAATACTAACTAATCAATTGCGACCAGTACAAAAAGAAAGTACTCGAGACAATTGATTAGTGCATTAGTTTTCCGTAGAATTACCTCTTGTAAGTGGAGCGAGCCACATAATGAGTATGCAGTAACTCATGCGACTTCTTACTCAAAGGCGCATCCAAATAATCATCATAAAGTTTACTTATTGATGGATTTTGATGGGATCTTCTAAGTTTTGCATCTTTATCTTCACCCATTAGACCTTTGGCTCTTCTCATTCTGATTTCATCATTTATTCCCCTTGGTCTTGGGACATCAGAACTAATCACTCTTGGTTGTCCACCACCGGCAACACAACCACCTCGACAAGCCATAACTTCAATAAAATGATATGGAGGCTCTTCACCATTTTCTCTGGCAGACCTTACTTTTTCCATTACTTTTTCAACATTACCTGTTCCATGAGCTACAGCGATTTTCACTGTTTTACCTTGAATTTCAACTTCAGCTTCTTTAACCCCTTCAAGACCTGCGATTGGTTTAAAATCAATCACATCATCTGGAAGCTCTTCATTTGTAATTAACGCATAAGCCGAACGAAGAGCTGCAGTCATCACACCACCAGTATAACCAAAAATTGTTCCAGCACCAGTATATTCACCAAGTGGATTATCCGCTTCTACTTCTTCTAAATCTCTAAATTTAATACCAGCTTGTTTAATCATTCTTGCAAGTTCTCTTGTTGTAAGCACAACATCAACATCTTGGAAGCCTGATGAAGACATTGAATCATCACGAGAAATTTCATATTTTTTAGCAGTACATGGCATAATTGACACAACTTTAATTTTTGCAGGGTCAATACCCATTTTTTCTGCATAATATGTTTTTGTTAATGCCCCAACCATTTCATGTGGAGATTTACAAGTTGAGAAATTCTCAATCATATCTGGATGATATTTTTCCATTAAATCAACCCATGCAGGACAACAAGATGTAACAAGAGGAAGTGGAGCTGTACCTTTTGTAAATCTTTGAACAAACTCACTACCTTCTTCCATAATGGTAAGGTCTGCACCAAAATTAGTATCAAACACTTTATCAAAACCCATCATTCTAAGTGCGGAATAAAGTTTACCAGTTAGATTTGTTCCAATTGGGTAACCAAACTCTTCACCAATTGCAACTCTAACTGCTGGTGCAATTTGGACTACAACATGATCTTCATTTTCCATAATCATGTCCCAAACTTTTTGAGTTTCATCATATTCTGTAATAGCTCCTGTTGGGCAGTGAGCAGAACATTGACCACATTTAATACAAGGACTATCTGCAAGATCAATACCACCAGCTGCCGCAATCTGAGTCGGAAGACCTCTACCTAAGAAACTAAGTGCATGTACATTTTGTTGGTTTTGACATACTTCAACGCATCTACCACAATGCACACATTTTGAAGGGTCTAACACAATTGCTTTTGTGCTTTCATCTTTTTCTTTTTTCTTCACTAAACTTGGAAGATTCGTCTCTCTCATTCCAAATTCAGAAGCAAGATCTTGTAGTTCACAATGTCCAGATCTCATGCATGTCAAACATTCATTTGGATGGTTACTAAGAATAAGCTCAATCACTGTTCTTCTAACCCCAATAATTTCTGGATCTTTTGTTATTACATTCATTCCATTATCAAGCGGTGTACAACAAGATCTAACCATATTAGGACGACCTTCAATTTTCACCACACAAATACCACATGCAGCACTTGCTTCAACATCAGGATGTTTACAAAGTGTAGGAATATCAATATTCACTTTTCTCGCAGCATCTAAAATTGTAGTACCTTTTTCAACTTCAATTTCAACACCATCAATAATTGCTTTTACCATCTCGGTCATTTCTATATTTCCTTTCCTTTTCACTTATTTGGCTGCTTCATTTTTATTACAACTACAAGCACATCCCCCGCAACATTCTTTAATTTTGTCTGTATATTCACTCTCAAAGAATTTTAATGTTGAAAGAACAGGGTTTGGAGCTGTTTGACCCAAACCACAAAGCGATGCTTTTTGCATTGCATGAGCAATTCTTTTAATATCTGTTACATCTTGTTTTTTACCATCACCCGCTGCAATCTTTGTCAACTTGTCTAACATTTGTTGACCACCGATTCTACAAGGGGCACATTTACCGCAAGATTCTTCAACTGTAAATCCAAGATAGAATTTAGCAATATCAACTAATGAATCATCTTCATCCATCACAATCATACCACCAGAACCCATAATAGATCCTACAGCTTTTAATTCATCATAACAAACAGGCAAATCAAGAAGATGTTTTGGAATAACACCACCTGATGGACCACCAGTTTGTACAGCTTTAAGCTCCGCATCACCGTCAACACCACCACCAACTTGGTTCACAATTTCATCTAATGTCATACCCATTGGCACTTCAACCAGACCACCATTTCTAACTCTACCTGTAAGAGCAAAAACTTTGGTACCTTTAGATTTATCTGTACCAATTTTAGAATATTCCTTAGCACCCATATTTATAATTTTTGCGATATTGGCAAAAGTCTCAACATTATTAATACTAGATGGCTGTTTCCAAAGACCAGATTCTGTTGGATATGGAGGTCTTGGTCTAGGAGTCCCTCTTTTACCTTCAATCGAAGCAATCAATGCTGTTTCTTCACCACACACAAAAGCACCTGCACCCAACCTCACTTCTAAATCAAATGAAAAATCAGAACCTAAAATATTATCACCTAATAACCTGTTTTTTCTAGCCTGTCTGATTGCATTTTCGATTCGTTTAATTGCTAACGGATATTCTGCTCTAATATAAAGCCAACCACTCGTTGCTCTTTGGGCATAACCAGCAATTAACATACCTTCAATAACTGCATGAGGATCACCTTCTAAAACACCTGAATCCATATAAGCTCCAGGATCGCCCTCATCACCATTACAAATCACAAATTTTTCGTCCCCTTCAGCATCGTGAGAGAATTGCCATTTAAGACCTGTAGGGAAACCACCACCACCACGGCCACGAAGCCCAGATTCTTTAATTTCATTCACCACATCTTGAGGGCTCATTTCAAATAAACATTTTTTCAATGCTTGATAACCACCAAAATCAACATAATCATCAATAGATTCTGGATTAATATGTCCTAAATTTTGCAATACTATTTTTTGCTGACTAGCAAAGAAAGGAGAATTAAGATCTAAAGTATATTGTTTTAAAAACTCTGGCAACTCACTAATCTTACCTTCTAAAACAGGAGTTATATATTCCGCCACAATCAGTCTTGCTACCATTGGCTCAACTTCTTTAAACATTTGATCTTCCATTCCATCGATCACAACCTTAACCAACGGTCCTTTTGCACAAAGTCCCATACAACCAGTTGGAACAATTCTTACCTGATCGCTCAACTCATTAGCATCTACTGCTTGATTAAAAGAATCAATTACTGATTCTCCACCTGCAGATCTACAACTTGTAGAATTACATCCATAAACTTTTGCTCTAGCACCACTAGTATCACCAAAACCAGATTTAGCTCTTTCTTCCAATCTTGCTTTAGCTTCTAATCCTTTTTGAATTAATTTTTCATTCGCCATCTTTTCTATTTCCCTTCTTAAGCTACATCTGTTTCATTAGCAAAATTATTCTGCCATTCTTCAATCATCGAACGGACATTGCTAGGAGTAACTTTACCATAAGTTTTACCATTAATCACAACCACTGGAGCCAAACCACAACAACCAACACATCTAACAGATTGTAGATGGAATAATTTATCTTCTGTCGAAGTTCCCTCTTTAACACCAAGTTCTTTTTCAAATTCTTTTAGAACTTCATCATTACCTTTTAGGTGACAAGCTGTACCCAAACAAACCGAAATAACAGCCTTACCTGGAGCTTCTAATTTGAAATAATTATAAAATGTCAGAACCTCATAAATACGAGCCAGAGGAACCCCCATACCAACTGCTACTTCTTGAGCGTCTTCCCAAGGTACATAACCTTTAATATCTTGAATTTCATGAAGAGCCATAATTAAAGAGCCTCTTTTTTTCTTCCATTTTTTTACAGCCATTGCTGTTCCAGAATTAGGGGAGCTATTTGCCATGATTTAATTTCCTTTTTAGTATTACGAACTTTACTTGAGCTTCTAATCTTAGATAAATATCACATCTTTAATAGATATTTTTTTATCGATTAATCAAAATTATATAAAATAATATTCCATATGTCATTAATTTTTTATAACTTTTTTGATAAGTTTTCTTAAATAAAAAATTAAAACATTTTCTCTATAATTTCCCATAAATTTACATTAGAGGAAAAACATATGAGTGATTTAAAAGAAATTTGGTTAAAAGAATATAAAAATAGCAAAAAAAGCTTAAAAGAAGTTAGAAAAGTAAATATGGTAGCATCAGCTTTTAATACATGTATTGATGCTGTAGTAAAAATCTCAGGCGAAAAACTTGAAAAACTATTACAACAAGAAAACATCACTACCTACAAACAAATCACCAACATCAAAGAAAAAAGAATAAACACTCCTATTGATTTATTAAAAGGCATTTTTAGATGTTTTGAAGGAGGAATTGCTGAAGAATGGATTATTGAAAATGAAGAAATCTATGACTGGGTTGATAAAAATATTGGATATGATCGTTATCAAATGGGTGGACAAGCAGGCATTGTTGCCAATGCTCTATCTATTTGCGGAGCTAAAAAAGTTTTAACTCACTGCAACTCTTTACCAAAGCTTCAAGCAGAGCAATTTTTAAAAAGAAAAAATCTAGTTTCTTGTGATGAAAAAGGTAAAATAAAACCAGCCCATAAAATCAATCGTAAAAATGACAAAGCCCTAATTCACTGGATTATAGAATTTGATAGAGACGATTCTATCATAATAGGTAAGAAAAAAATCACTTGCCCAAAAGCTAATAGATTTATTGCTACTTACGATCCATTAAACTTAAAACTCGCAATTGATAATAATTTTGACACAGCCATCAATAAAAAAAATATAGACTATTGTATCCTCTCTGGCTATCACGCCTTAACTAAAGATAATGACGGAGTAAACTTAGTTAAAAACTCTGTTCCTATGATAAAAAAATGGAAAGAAAATAATCCAAATATGATTCTTCATCTAGAAGTCGCCTCTACTCAAGATTTAGAAGTTAGAAAAGCAATTGTAAAACATATCATTCCTCTTTGCGATTCGATTGGGGTAAATGAAAGAGAAACAATTGATATTCTAGAAGTAATAAGTGAGAAAAGATTAGCCAAACTTTGCGAAGACCAAACCACTTCTAACAACCTTTATAATGGATTATTAAAAATAAGAGAAAAAACAGGAGCTAAAAGAATTCAAATGCATATGTTTGGTCTATATATCACCCTTCAAGATAAAGATCATCCTATTCTACCAGAAAAAAATAAAAAAGGTATGTGCCTAGCTGCAACCATCGCCGCTTCCAAAGCAACTATTGGCAATCTTGATAAAAGACAAAACCTACTCAAATGTTACGGCATGGAAGTATCAGATATTTCTCTTCGTGAGTTAAGAAATTTACAAAAAGAAATAAAAGGCAAATATTTCTTAAAAACAGGCATAAAGAAAAATAGAAAATTTGATGTAATAGCCACCCCAACAATTATTGTTCCAAAACCAAAAACCTTAGTTGGCATGGGCGATACCATTTCCTCAACATCCCTAATCGGCTCTGTTTAATCTCTATTGTCATCCTCGAAATTCCTAATCAACTTAGAATTTCGGGGATCCAGTTCTATCGCTTTAGCGATTCAATGTAATCACATTACTACTCCCTTTACCGTCATTACTGCAAAGGCGGCAATCTCGTTCCTCATACTCATCATCCCGTCATTCTGAACTTGTTTCAGAATCTCCCAACCCAGATTCTCCATCTCAAATAAATTTTTTCCTAACATCCCTCCAAATAATATTGACAACCATCAGACCTTTCTATTAATCTTATTCTCATATATTAACTTATTTTAGAATATTATTTCAAACGACATATATTATTTTTTAGATAACCTTTTAATTTAGATGACTTATGAGTACATTAGTAGACCAAGTTGCACCTGCAACTCATCCATTTAATCTTCAAGTAGCCGAAAATCTTGAGGAGGTTTTCTTCTGCGATTTTTTAGAGAAGATAGATAAGTTGTTTAGTTACAACCCTAAAGAAGATCATATCGCAGACAATGGCTATTTTGCCCAAGACAAATGGGCTTTTTCTCAAATGCTCTACAGTCAAAGATTCTCTTTCAAAACCAAAGAGAAGAAAGACTTGAGTAGAAAAGATATGGCAGATACAAATCTCATTGTGAGTTGTATCCCTGCTTATATCGAGAAAATGGTTGAGCGAAAAGTCGATAAATTCGACTTGTCTCGCCACATCCAAAAAAATAGTGCTGATATTGTTAGATTCTTTCTTGAGGATTGTTTCTTAATGCCCTCAGGAGAATTTATCAATCTTGCTGAGGAGAAGCAAAGGCTGAATGAAATGAGAGAGGCTGAGTGGAAAGGCAGGAAGTTGAGAGTGAATTAAAAATGCTAAAGGTTTAACCATGCCCGTTCAATAGAGCGGGCTTTTTTATTTTTAAAAAATAATGGATTTTTTATTTCCTTTCATATATTAATAACCTCAAACGATATAAATAAAAGAAAGAATAAAAATGTCATTAAAATTTGATTTATTAAAAACTAGTAATAAAGCCCGTTTAGGTCAACTCCATACTGCTCATGGCACTATTGATACCCCAGCTTTTATGCCAGTTGGTACTTGTGCCACTGTAAAAGCCCTAAAACCAGAAACAGTAGCCGGCACAGGAGCTCAAATCTTATTGGGTAATACCTATCATCTAATGCTTCGCCCAGGTGAAGACTTGGTCGAAAAAATGGGTGGGCTTCATAAGTTTATGAATTGGGATAAACCAATCCTAACTGATTCTGGAGGTTTTCAAGTAATGAGCCTTTCAGAACTTAGGAAAATCACTGAAGAGGGAGTTGAGTTCCGCTCGCATTTAGATGGCACAAAGATTATGCTAACTCCAGAATATTCAATGCAAATTCAACATAAGCTTGATTCAAACATCACTATGTGTTTTGACGAATGTACGCCATACCCAGCTACTCACGAAGTTGCTAAAGATTCTATGCAAATGTCTATGCGTTGGGCAAAAAGATCTAAAACCGCTTTTGTAAATAGAGATGGTTATGGAATTTTTGGTATCCAGCAAGGAAGCACCTTTGAAGATTTAAGAAAAGAATCATCTAATAAACTAACAGAGATTGGTTTTGATGGTTATGCAATTGGTGGTCTTGCAGTTGGTGAAGGGCAAGAAGAAATGTTCAAAGCTCTAGATTTTGCTCCAGATATGCTCCCAACTGATAAACCCAGATATTTAATGGGTGTTGGTAGACCAGACGATATTGTCGGTGCAGTTGATAGAGGAGTTGATATGTTTGACTGTGTTATGCCAACTAGATCAGGTAGAACAGCGCTTGGTTTTACCGCTAGAGGAACTGTTAATATACGTAATGCCAGACATAAAGAAGATCATCGTCCATTTGAAGAGGGTTGTGATTGTGATTTATGTAAAAATTATTCAAGATCTTATCTCCATCACCTATTCAAGGCTAATGAAATATTAGGTGTAATGCTGCTAACCGAACATAATATCAGATATTACCAAAGATTAATGGCAGGCATTAGAAAAGCTCTGAAAGAAGATAAATTTGAAGAATTTAAGGAAGACTTTTATAAAACCCAAGCCTTAGGTGATATTGAAGAATTATAGAATATCACCAGACTGTCATTCTCGCGAAAGCGGGAATCCAGAGTCTTATCACTTTAGTGATTCAATATAAAATTAAATACTAGGCAAGTTGGGCTTGATATATTTATATTACAGTATTATCATTCCTTAAAATGAATTAATAATAAGAAAGAGAAGTTAAATGACAAAAAGTTTTGAGAATATTTCAGTAATTGGTTGCGGTAGATGGGGCGGATTTTTGGCTTATTATACCGCTAAATATTGTGCAAAGACCGTAACTCTACACGGTTTAGAACAAGCTCCAGATTATCAAGAATTAATCAAAACCAGAAAAAACGATTATTTAACCATGCCAGATAATATCTCACTTACTTGTGATATGGCTGAAACATTAAAAAATGAGTTCGTAATCATATCTATTGGTTGTCAAAACTTTAGAACTCTATGTAAAGAGCTAAATAATTATGACCTTAAAGATAAAAAATTCTTGCTTGCTATGAAAGGGCTTGAGAGCTCAACTGGTAAAAGAATGACAGAGGTCTTTGCCGAAGAAATCAAACAAACAGGAGCCAAAGTTGCCGTTCTTTTAGGGCCAGGCCATGTTCAAGATTATTTACAAGGTATCCCAAGTTGTGCAGTTATTGATGCAGAAGATGAAGAAGTTAAAAAACAAATCGTTGATTTTATGACATCTGATTTAATTAGGGTTTATTACGGTACTGATTTAATCGGTAATGAAATCGGTGGAGCCCTTAAAAATGTAATTGGTCTTGCTGCTGGTATCTTAGATGGCTTAAATTGGCACGGCTTAAAAGGTGCTCTAATGGCAAGAGCCCCAATTGAGGTTGGAAGATTTATCGAAAAATTCGGTGGTGAAGCAAAAACAGCTTATGGTTTAGCTCATTTAGGTGATTATGAAGCAACTTTATTCTCTCCACATTCTCACAACCGCACTTATGGTGAAAATTTTGCTAAAGGTGTAAAATTTGAAAAACTTGCAGAAGGTGTCGCAACTCTAAAAGCTGTAACCGAACATAAAAATGGTATTGAAATGCCAATTTGTGATGTTTTATATGATGTGCTTTATAATGACAAAGATTCTAAAGAACAAATAGGCAAACTATTTACCCGCCCAACTAAAAACGAGTTTTAATATGCTATCAAAGGAGCGAAAAATACAGATAAAGGCCAAAGAAATGGGCTTTGATTTAGTCGGTTTTGCTCCAGCAACCCCAAATCCAAAATGGGAAGAAAACTTAAAAGAATATATCGCCAATGAATCTTATGGCGATATGGAATATTTAGCAAGAGAACCAGAAAAAAGAGCCAATCCTGAAAAACTTTGGGATAAGGTAAAAACTATTATCGTATTTGGTATTAATTTTTACCAGCCAATTGATGGCTATAATTTAGATGAGCCATCAAAAGCTTATTTTTCAGGCTATGCCAGAGGCTCAGACTACCACGATTATATCAAGAAAAAGCTCAAAAAATTCGGTAAATGGATGGAGCAAGAATTTAACTGCGAATATCGTAACTATTGCGATACTGCACCAGTTATGGAAAAACCATTAGCAGAAAGAGCTGCTCTTGGCTGGCAAGGTAAGCACTCAATTGTAATTTCTCGTGAACTTGGTACCAATTTTTTCTTGAGCGAAATTTATACCGATTTAGAATTAGAGACAAATCCATTGCCTCATCCAAATCATTGCGGAAAATGTATGAAATGTGCAACTGCTTGTCCAACCAATGCTGTTAATGGTGATTATAAAATCATTGCTAAAAAATGTATATCTTATTTAACAATCGAACATAAAGGCTCAATCCCTGTTGAGTTAAGAGAAAAAATGGGTAACCGTGTTTATGGTTGCGATGATTGCTTAGTTGCTTGCCCTTGGAATAAATACGCCAAGCCATCAACTGATGAAAGATTTGCTCTTAGAGATGAATTTAAAAACTTATCCCTAAGCGAGCTATCAAAATTAACCGATGAAACTTTTAGAGCTCTCTTCACCAAATCCGCAATCAGGAGAACAGGCAGAGATAGATTTGTCAGAAATGTTGCAATAGCCATGGGCAACAGTAAAGACAAATCTTTAATTAAAGATTGTAAAAGATTATTAGATGATGATAGCGAGTTGGTTAGAGAACATGCTCTTTGGGCATTAGAGAAATTAGAGAGAGTCTAAACTATGGAAAAACATCCCTTAAAACTCATTTTCACATATATGAAAAAATTTAAATGGCATTTTATATCAATACTTGTCGTTTTAATATCTGCCAATATCACCTTTAGATCTGGTATATATTTTAGTTCGAGAATAATAGATAAAATTTCAGCTTTCGATTTATCTAATAAAATAGAAATATATAATTTAATAAGTCAAGATTTATTGATATTCGCACTATGTTTAATATTTGCAGCAATATTAAATAATAGTAGTATTTATATACAAGCTTTTTTCTTGCCAAAATTTCAAAAGATATTATCAATTGATGTGTTTGATCATGTTCATAAACACTCAGTATCATATTTTTCTAAAAATATGTCAGGAAGGGTTGCAACTAAAGCAAATAACTTAGTTTCATCTTGCTATAGTATTTATTTTGAAATGATATGGGGCTTTATTGTGCCATTCATTTCATTTGTTACCACCTTTTTCTTTTTATTACAATTTAGTCCTATGTTAGCCTTTATTTGTTTTCTGTTTTCTGTTTTTATAATTTGGGTAAATCTCAAAATCAGTAAGAAAGTTATAAAATATTCAAAAACTCTAAATGAAGCAAGATCGGTTGAAAAGGGTATATTTATTGATAGTGTAACTAATGTTAGTGAGGTCAAAAGCTTTGCTAACTATAAATCAGAACAAAAAAATTATATAAAAAGATTAAATCATGTAATGAATGCAGATATTGTCCAAACCAAATGTTATGCATATTTATTTTTAATGCAAAGGGTGTCATCAGCTATCATGGTTATAGTCTCTTGGTTGGTAGCAATTTATTTTTGGGTAAACAATTTTATTTCATCAGCTGATTTCATTCTAGCAGGTTCTTTAATCACAATCTTAGGTGATAATTATCGCTTCATTGGTCATGCTATGGTGCAATTCAATGATAAATATGGGATTATTGCGGATGGTCTAGAGTTAATAGCTATTGAGCAAGATATTAAAGACAAACCAAATGCTAAAAAATTAACCGTCAAAAAATCTGATATAAAATTCAAAAATGTTACCTTTGGTTATAAGAAAAAAGATAAATTATTTAATGATTTTAATCTTGAAATCAAACAAGGTGAAAAAATTGGTGTTGTTGGAAAGTCTGGATCTGGTAAATCTAGTTTTGTAAAATTACTTTGCCGTCATCACGATATTCGTTCTGGAGCAATTATTGTTGATGATAAAGATATTGCCCAAGTAACCCAAGATTCGCTTAGAAAAAATATTTCAGTAATTCCTCAAGATGTGATTTTATTTAACCGTAGCTTAATGGAAAATATCCGTTATAGTGATGTTAAGGCTTCTGATGAGGAAGTCTTAAAAGCAAGTAAAAGAGCCTTTGCTGATGAATTCATTAAAAAACTCCCAGATGGTTATGACAGTAAAGTAGGCGAGCGCGGTATATCGCTATCAGGTGGTGAACGACAAAGAATAGCAATCGCCAGAGCAATGCTAAAAAATGCTCCAATCCTTATCTTAGATGAGGCAACTTCAGCTCTTGATACTATTTCTGAAGAATATATCCAAAAATCTTTAAAAGAGTTGATGAAAGATAAAACTGTAATTTCAATTGCTCACAGATTATCAACTCTAAAATTGATGGATAGAATTCTCGTTTTTGAAAATGGTGAGATTATTCAAGATGGTAAGCATAATAACTTGATGAAAGATTCTAAAGGTTTATACTCTAAATTATGGAAAATGCAAAATAGAGATATGTTAGAAAATGAGTAACTATAAAAAACATAACTATAAATCTAAAAAAAGTGAGAGGGAAACAACCACCTATGGTCTGTCAATTGCTTCTAAAACTATTAAGGATTTGACTAAAAATGTTATTGGTAAATTTGGTTTTATTGAAGCAGATATGATTTCTAATTGGGCATCCATAGTTGGTCAAGAAATGGCAGATAAAACCTATCCTCTAAAGATTAATTTTTCTAAAAACAAAAGAGATAACGGTAATTTGCATCTAGCAGTATCTTCAGGTGCTTATGCTCTAGAAATTCAACATCGTGAAAAAATAATCTTAGAGCGAATTAATAGCTATTTTGGTTATAGAGCTGTAGCAAAAATCACCATCATGCAAGATATTGGTGCGATGGACTATAAACCAGATGAAGAAGAAACTCCAGAAATTGATCTAACTGAAGAAGAAAAAACTCAAATAACCGACAACACTAAAGACATCAAAAACGAAGCCCTTAAAAATGCCCTTGAAAATTTAGGTGCAAAACTCGTAAAAAAATCTAAAAAAGGCTAAACTTGCCTGCTACTATCATTGCAACATAAAATTTTATTATAAATATTTAAGGAAATAATCAATGAGCTTTGAAACTTCTATAAAATCAGTAAGTAAACTAATAGCAATTTTTGTGATGATTGTTCTCTTCGGTGGCATTTATCTAAGCCTCAAAGGTTATGACATCAATACGGGCAAAATGAAAGACCCTCAGCAAGAAACTATCGCCGTTGAAGTACCTGTTAAAGCAGTAAAAGAAGTAAAACCTGCCCCAACACCACTTACTTCTCTAGAAGAAATGCTAGTCCCAAGATCTATTGGTGATGCTAATGCTCCTATCACTCTTTATGATTTTTTGTTGTTTTTTTTT
>DHQH01000060.1:30293-48758 GCA_002410125.1 Alphaproteobacteria bacterium UBA5343 | reverse complement strand
AGCGATTCAACCTTGTCATTGCGAAGGGCAAAGCCCTGTGGCAATCTCACAACACCAACTCCGCTATCCCCAACCACCCCCACCGTCATTGCGAGGAACGAGGTGACGTGGCAATCTCGTAACGAAATACTCCGACATTCCAGAATCTCTCAACAATTATACACAATATTACACACCTCTATATGTAATCGTCACAACAAACATTTGACATTCTTAATATACAGGAGTGTAATATATACAATTCAAATATTAGTAGGAAAATAAACATGAGTAATAAGAAATGTGATTATAATTGTTCAACAATAGTTAAATGGGCTGTAGGAGCAACAGGTATTTTGGGGTTGGTAATGCTATTAATGTTGATTACTTATCATTGCAAAGTAACTTCTATATTAGATAACAGTATAAAAGAAAATAATAAAATAATTCAGTCAATAGAAGTGATAAGTAAAAAGACAGGGAAGCATTATTTTGTTGTTAAAAATAATGATTTATTAAAAAATACAGACAATATACACAAAGATAATCATAGTGATTTTCTACAACAATATTATATAACACAAAATAATTGGCTAAATATATGGCTAACTATATTAGCTATAATACTTGGTATATTGGCAATAGCCGCCCCTATAATAGGTATGAGATTTTTTGATAGTAAAAAAGATGATATAGATAAGTTAATAAATGAAGCTAAAGGTTTACAAAAACAATTATCTAAAAGTTTAAAAAGTTCAGATGAAACAATGAAGGATATAGAGGATAGGTCAAAAGAAGTTATAAAAGAGTTACAAGAGGATAGTATGAAAGGCAACACATATCTTAATAAAATTATTGAACAAGAAAAAAGAAAAGAAGTGCAAGAGTATACTCAAAAAGCTAGAAGATATATTATAAATCATAAATATAATGAAGCTATAGATGTTTTAACAAAATCTCTTGAAATAGATTCTAATGATTTATTATCATTAAATTATATTGGGTTTTGTTATTATAGATTACAAGATTTGGATACATCTCTTGAATTTATGAATAGGGCAATGTCATTAAATCCAAAAGATAGTTCAATATTGAATTTATTAGGAAGCTTATATATTCAATTAGAGCAATACGATAAGGCTATAAACTATTTGAAAGAAGCTATCAGTGTAAGAGATGATGATTCATATCATTATAATCTTTCAGAGGCATATATAAAAAATAGGGATTTTACTCAAGCTAAAGAAGCTTTAAATATTTTTATGAATAAAGCAAAAAATCCATATATTTTCAATGATGATAAAGATGATTGGGAGGGTATATTGAATTCTAGTAAGAAAATGAAGCATGTAAGTGACATTAAAAATATTATAGGTAAACTTGCTGTGATAGATAGAAAGGATGAATTTAGTGATTGGAGATAATTTTACAACACTATAAAAGTTAATTGCCAACACTCCCAATAAATTGGGAAAAAATAAAGATTTTGCTATACTAAGAGCAATATTTTGTTGTATATTTAGCACAACAAAAATCAACAACCCAAATATAGGAAAAAATATGAGTTTCTCTGCTTTTGAAAGGCTTGTTTCTTGGAGATATCTAAGATCAAAACGAAAAGAAGGCTTTGTATCTGTAATTGCTGGATTTTCTTTCTTAGGAATTGCTCTTGGAGTTGCAACCCTAATCATCGTAATGTCAGTAATGAACGGCTTTCGCCATGAATTATTAAACAGAATTTTAGGATTAAACGGCCATATCGGTGTCTATGGTGTCGCAGGTGAGCGAATTTCAGACTATGACAACCTCGCCAGAAGACTAAAAGCTATTCCATCTGTCAAATCAGTAGTTCCAATCGTAGAAAACCAAGTGCTGGCTTCTTCTGGTAAAAGTTCAGAAGGTGTGATTGTAAGAGGTATTGAACAACAAAGCCTAAGAACAAGAGAAACCCTCACAAAAAACATAGCTCCAGAAGTTTTAGATAATTTCAAGGGAGATAATGTAATTGTTGGTTATCGTCTTGCTCAAAAATTAGGATTGCGAATAGGGGATTCACTAACCGTTATCTCACCAAAAGGAAATGTTACCGCTTTTGGTACAGTCCCAAGAATGAAATCATATCGAGTGCTTGGTACTTTTAATGTTGGAATGTTTGAATATGATGCAAATTTCGTATTTATGCCGCTTTCTGCTGCTCAAAAATTCTTTGGGCTAAAAAAACAAATCACCAATATGGATGTATTACTAAAAAGCCCAGATTTATTAAAAGAAGGATTGATAGAAGCCAAACAAGTAGCGGGTGTAAAATATCATATCTATGATTGGCAACATTCAAACTCTGCTTTTTTTAATGCTGTACAAGTTGAGAGAAATGTAATGTTCATCATCCTAACTCTTATTATCATTGTTGCCGCATTTAATATTATCTCTGGCCTTATCATGCTCGTAAAAGATAAAGGACGAGACATCGCAGTTTTAAGAACTATGGGAGCCACCAAAGCTATGGTTATGAGAATATTCTTCATGTCAGGAGCTTTTATTGGTTTAGTTGGCACTAGCTTAGGCTTATTCTTAGGATTACTCTTCTGCAATAATATCGAAGGCATTAGAAGGTTTTTAGAATCTCTAACAGGAACCGAGTTATTTTCAGCAGAGATTTATTTCCTTTCAAAACTTCCAGCCGTTGTAGATCCTGTAGAAGTAACAACTGTTGCTATAATGTCGCTTGTTGTTTCTTTTGCGGCAACCATTTACCCAGCTTACAAAGCTGCCAAGTTAGACCCTGTGGAGGCCTTAAGATATGAATAAGTTTGAGAAACCAAAATCACTCATCTTAAAAGATGTAAAAAGAAGCTTTACCCAAGGTGACACAGAGTTAAAAGTTCTAAACGGTGTAAACTTAGAAGTTGAGCAAGGTGAAATTATTGCTCTTGTTGGACCTTCAGGTTCTGGTAAATCCACTCTTTTACAAATTGCGGGTTTGTTGGAAAAACCAGACTCAGGTGAAGTTCATATCTCTGATAATGAATGTGGTAAATTAGCCGATAATGTTAGAACAATGTATAGAAGAGATTATCTTGGTTTTGTATATCAATATCACAATCTGTTACCAGAATTTACCGCATTAGAAAATGTTTTAATGCCTTTAATGATAGCTGGTAAAAACGATAAAAACAGCAAAGAGAGAGCCAAATGGTTGTTAAAGAAAATGGGCTTAGTTGATAGAATGACCCACCGCCCAACAGAACTCTCTGGTGGTGAACAACAAAGGGTAGCAATAGCAAGAGCCTTGGCAAACACTCCAAAACTGTTACTTGCTGATGAACCAACAGGAAACTTAGACCCAAAAACCTCAAGCATTGTTTTTGAAGAGCTCCTAAGATTAGTAAGAGAAACAGGATTATCTGCAATCATTGCCACTCACAATCCAGAACTTGCCTCACAAATGGATAGAAAAATCTCTCTAAAAGCAGGTGAGTTAATTGATATGAGAGCAACTGCTCTTGCAGGCGAGAATAATTTTTATAACCGAGTAAACAAAACAGAAGAATAGAATAATAATATGGTTGCTAATTTTATACATTTAAGATGTCACTCTGCATATTCCTTATCAGAAGGTGCAATCAAAGTTCCCAAACTTGTATCTTCTCTTAAAGATATGAATATGCCAGCTGCAGCCATAACAGATACCTCTAATCTCTTTGGCTCTTTTGCTTTTTCAGATGCTTGTAAAGCCAATGGGGTTCAGCCAATCATCGGTACCCAAATCAACATCAGAAACGAAGACAGTAAAAACCCAATGATGAAGGGCAGAGTTCCAGACCCAGATCAAATGGTTTTACTTGCTCAAAATAAAGCAGGATATCAAAATTTAATAAAATTACTAAGTCTTGCTTATATGAACACTCCACCAGGCGAACTTCCACAAATTGAAATTGATGATTTCAAAGAGTATAATGAAGGAGTTATCGCTCTAACCGGTGGTATTAAGGGACCAATCGGCAGATTAATATTAGAAAATAGAATTACTGAGGCTAAAAATATTATCCTCAAGCTAAAAGAATATTTTGACAAGAACCGTCTTTATATCGAGCTTATGAGATTAGGTCTAGAAGAAGAAATCAAAACCGAGCCAGTGTTCTTAGAATTTGCTTATGACTTAAATATACCGCTAGTTGCAACTAATGAAGTATTCTTTCTAAACAAAGATATGCACGAAGCCCATGATGCATTGTGCTGTATCGCAGGGGCTAGATATCTAGATGAAGAAGACAGACCAAGACATAGCATTAATAGCTATCTTCGCTCTCCAGAAGAAATGACAGAGCTGTTCAAAGATATTCCAGAAGCAATAGAGAACACTATTCATATCGCTAAAAGATGTGGTTGGATGCTAGAATTTGTAAAACCTTTATTACCTCCTTATGATTTGGGTGATGGTAAGACTGAAGATGAATATATTAGAGAACACTCAATAGACGGTTTAGAAAAAAGATTAGAAGAAGCCGTTTATAAAGATGGTATGAGCGAAGAAGAAAAGAAAGAAATATCCAAACCATATTGGGAAAGAATGGAATATGAGTTAGGCATCATTAAACAAATGGGGTTCCCAGGTTATTTCTTAATCGTTGCAGATTTTATCAAATGGTCAAAAGACCATAACATTCCAGTAGGGCCAGGTCGTGGTTCTGGTGCTGGTTCTGTTGTGGCTTGGGCTTTAACTATTACAGACTTAGACCCTCTAAGATTTGGACTTCTTTTTGAAAGATTCCTAAATCCAGAAAGGGTATCAATGCCCGACTTCGATGTGGATTTCTGCCAAGATAAACGTGGTTTATCTATCCAATATGTACAAGAAAAATATGGTGCTGATAAAGTTGCTCAAATTATCACCTTTGGTAAGCTTCAAGCAAAAGCTGTTGTAAGAGATGTTGGTCGTGTTCTGCATATGCCATATTCTCAAGTCGATAAAATTTCAAAACTAATACCAGGTGGTCCAAAGCAAGTATCATTGCAAGAAGCAATCGATATGGAACCAGAATTTAAAAACCTAATTGAAACAGATAATGATGTTAAAAAACTAATCGACATTGCCCTCAAGTTAGAAGGTTTATACCGTCATGCTGGTATGCATGCAGCAGGTGTGGTTATTGGTGATAGACCATTAGATAATCTTGTTGCTCTTTATAAAGATTCCAGATCTGAAATGCCTGTTACTCAATTTGATATGAAATATATTGAAAATACAGGTTTAATCAAATTCGACTTCTTGGGCTTAAAAACTCTAACGGTTATTCAAAGAGCAATAGAAAAAATCAAAAGAATTCATGGTGTCGATATTGATATATCAAAAATATCTCTTGAAGATAAAGCAACTTTTGAGCTTCTGCAACGAGGCGAAACAGCTGGTGTGTTCCAGTTTGAATCAGCAGGTATGAGAGATATTCACAAACAGCTAAAACCAGATAAATTTGAAGACTTAATCGCGATTGTATCGTTATATCGACCAGGTCCGATGGAAAACATCCCAAGTTATATCCGTCGTAAACATGGTGAAGAAGAGCCAGATTATCTTCACCCATTAATTGAAGATATCCTAAAAGAAACTTACGGTATTATGATTTACCAAGAGCAGGTTATGCAAATCTCCCAAGCAATGGCGGGTTACTCTCTTGGTGGAGCGGATTTACTTCGTCGTGCGATGGGTAAGAAAAAAATCGAAGAAATGGTAAAGCAAAGGAAAATCTTTATCGAAGGTGCTATAAAAAATGGTGTGGACGAAGCCAAAGCAACTCAAGTTTTTGACCTTATGGAAAAATTTGCTTCTTACGGTTTTAATAAATCTCATGCTGCTGCCTATTCTTTAATTTCATACCAAACTGCTTATCTAAAAGCCCACTATCCAGTAGAGTTTATGGCAGCAATTATGGATTTAGATTTAAATAATACCGATAAACTTTGCTTCTTTAAAGAGGAAGCTAAAAGGATGGGTATTGAAGTTTTACAGCCAGATATTAATAAATCACATTATCTTTTCAAAGTAGAAGATGGTAAAATCAGATATGCTCTTTCTGCTATTAAAAATGTTGGTGAAGCAAATATGAAAGCCATCCATGATGAACGAAAAGCAAATGGAGAATTTACCTCGCTTACTGATTTTGTAAGAAGATTAGATGTAAAAGCAATCAATAAAAGGCAATTAGAAAATCTTATTAAAGCAGGAGCATTTGATTCTATGGATCCAAGAAGAGGAACTTTATATGATAATGTTGATTTAATGATTGGGCATGCTAACTCTGCTTATGAGAGTAAAAACAGCAATCAGACTTCTCTTTTTGGTGATGATGAATTAGAAAAAGAAATAAAATTAAAATCTGCACCAGATTGGCCTTCTTTAGAAAAACTAAAAGCCGAAGTGGAAGCTGTTGGTTTCTATCTTTCAGCCCATCCATTAGATAACTATACTAAGGGGCTTGATAGGTTAGGGGTTGTTAAATCTTCAGAACTAACAAACACCATCTCTCAAGGAGAGAAAAAAAGAGTTAAACTTGCAGGTTCAGTAAATAACCTAAATAAGAGAATAAATAAAAAAGGTAATAAATATGCCTTTATTGAAATGTCAGATGCTAGTGGTGCTTTTGAAGGTGTAATATTCTCAGAAACCCTTTCAAGATCAGAAGAATTACTAGAATCAGGTAAACCAATCTTAGTCGTTGCAACCGCTGAAAAAAGAGAAGATTCTGACAATTTAAGCTTTATTATCAATGTCATTGAAGATTTAGATAAGGCAGTTTCAGAAGTGGCAAATGGGTTAAAAATCTACATCAATTCTCCTCAAGCTGTAAAACCGCTCAAAGAAGTTTTAGACGCAGATTCAAATGGCAGAAACAATATTTATATCAAACCTTATAATAATGAATGGGATGTTGAGATTACCCTAAAATCAAAATATGCTTTAGGTAAAGACACCTTAACTAAAATTAGATCTATCCCAGGAATTACTGATATTAAGGAGTTATAATTTATGAAAATAGATGATAATAAGAAAAAAAAGATAAATAGCTTATTAGAAAAAATTGATAATTTTTCTAATAAAGTTTCCAATTGGGCAAATAAAGAAACAAACGCCCCAGAAAAAGTAAAATTTAAACTTTTTCAAACTCTTAAATTTAGCTACGCAAATTTATTATTCAAAGGCAAAGATTTCTTTAAATTATCTTGGCTTTTTGTATTATATTTTGTTGTTATAGATTTTATTTTTGCACGACCATATATATGTAGATTTGATAGCAAGATAAATATCGGTTTTGATTGTGCTACTACTTCATTCGCAATATATGCTCCAATCATCTGTAAAATATTCATCACCAGTCTATTTGCAACCATCTGGTATCACCATATCAGAGGAAGGGATTTTAGTACTAAAGAATTATTTCAAGTCACTAAACAACAATTAATCGTTTTTGCTATGATATTAGTTGCAGTCATTGTGTTCTTAATTCCATTCTTAAGTGTTTATATTTTAATAATTAGAACTCCAATTTATGATATTACAACAGAGCTTACAATCTTTGCTATTATATCAACAGGTTTCTTGGCTCCAATTTTGGTTGTAAGGTTATTTATTATATTTCCTTACTTTATAGAAAATAACAATCTATCAAGCTTTAAGGAGTTATGGAATAAAACCTATAAAAACACCATTAAAATTTTAACTGCATTTTTAGTAATTGCTATTATATTAAATATAAGAGATATTATAAATACTAGTGAACAAATGGCTTTTATTATTAAAAATCCAATCTTTGCTAGTGTTTTTCTAGATATATATTGGGCAATTATTTATTTTATATTTATATCAATTGCTACCAATCTATCAATTGCTATGTATGACAACTTCTATAAGGGAGAGTAATAATGTCAAAAAAAACAACAGAATTAAAATTCCCAATGTGGGAATGTGTAAAAAGAAGTATGAGCTATGCACTAAGAAACATTAAACCAATCTCAAAATTATTTGCTATTTGGTTTTTCGTTTTGGTTGTTATTGAGCTATTAGCCGGTTTTCCATCAATGTGCAATGAAAACTCAGCCCTATGTGAAATTAATCCAAATTGGGCAATATTTGTTTCCATCTTATCATATACTGCTGCAATTGCTTGTGCTGTAATGTTACATCGCTATATCATTTTAGAAGAAAGAGAAATATCACCTTATAGATTCAAGTTAAGAGAATTAAAATATTTCTTTTATACTCTTGGTTATATTCTAATTGTATCGGTTCCTCTAATCATATTAGCTACTATTACCTATATGCTAGGAATTAACATAACTTCTCCAAGTTATAGTATAGTATTATTAGTTATAGCTGTTATTTTATCACTCTACTGGATAATAAAATCAACCAGATTTTCATTGGCTGTAACATCTTCTGCTGTTGATAATCAAAAAAACATTGGCTTCAAAAAATCATGGGCTATCACAAAAGGTAATGCTTTTAAGATTGTAATTGGACATTTCCTAATCATGCTCCCAGTAACAGTCTTAGCTTTTGTTGTATTCATCTTATTATCGCCTCTAACAAGCGGTAATAGCTTCTGGGCATTAACATTAGTAACTTTTGTAGTATATGCAATCACTTTACTAAACCTAGTGATCAAGATTTCATATACTTCTCATGTTTACAAATTCTTTGAGTATCACTCAAAATAAAACCTAAAAATTACCAACCCAAACTCCCTTCTAATTAAAGAGGGGAGTTTTTTTATTGCCATTTGTTCAATAAATACCTAATATATATCATAAAAACAAATATATAGCAAAAGGGTATTATAGTGAATGAGGCAAATGAAAAAAGTGATGATTATCTTTTAATATACGGTGATGAGAGTGTAAATAATAATATTGTTTGTTACACTATTTGTTACTTTGAACGACATTTGAATAAAAAAGCAGAAGAGGTTCTTCAATCAATAAAAGATAAATATAATGTTCCTAAAGATTATTTTCTACATTGTAGAGAGCTTTTTAATGGTTCAGAACGAAAAAAGTTAGAATTTAATCTATCTTTGCAAGATGTAGAAAATATGTATCGAGATATTGCTATAGTGTTTAGGAGTGCATCAATTTTGTCTTGTTATATAGATAAACGAACTATAAAGAGGAAAGAGCTCTCAGTAGAATTGAGCCCTGGCAAAAAAAACACTATTTATTTTGAAGATAAAAATTTAATTCATATGTGTAAAAATGGTTGTATGGCTAATATTATTAGAAATAAAAAAAGTGATGAATATTCTTTCTATCCTGACCCTGATAAAAAAAGTGTCATGAAATATTTTAAAACCAAGAAAGCAAAGGTTAGTAATGAAAAATATAATATATCCTGGGCAAATGGATCACTTGCTTATGAAAGTACAAATTTAGAGGATGTTCGTCTTAAACATACAAGTTATACTAACGGTGAAAAGGCTCCATTAATTCAATTGGCTGATTTCTTCGCCTATAGTTTTTCAAAGGCAACCTGTATACAAAATTATAAAAATAAAGATTATTTTATTGAAATACAAAATATATTAAGTCCAATCACAATAGTTTACGAGATATACAATAGTTTATTCAATAAAAAATAGTGTTAGTAATATATTTTATAATTTTATTCAGCATTGAAGATTGGTAAAATAAAAGAATTCTAGCTAATCTCTTTAGAAATTACTTTAACAACTTCACTCATATTTTTGTTTTTAAAGGTCTTGCCATCTGCCTCATCAATTGCAATGCTATATGCAATATTTTTAGCAATATAGTCACCACTAAAAGCAATATCAGATTTTTGTTTTAGATAATTAATATAAGTTGTAATCTTTGCTTCCATATTTTTATTACCTCTAGCAGGGGAGATAAATAAGCTACTATAAAAAGCAATCACAAAAGGAATAATAGCTATAACCACACTAGTTGTGAAATTGGTCTCAATATTTAACAAACTAAGCATATATAAAGATGTCGCTGCAAAAATTACTAATAATACATATTTTACGATATTAGCAAGTCCAGCATTTCTATTAGCTTTCTTCATTACTTTACTAACATTTATATTAATATTTTTATTAAATATCATCACCCCTAAAAATGCAGTGATAAGTAAAGACACCCCAGACAATATAGATGTCAGTAAGCAGAATTTAACATTAGATTGAGTAAATGATATAAAACCAAGGGATAATAAATAAATCACGATTCCAAATAATATATAGCCAATATTGATTTTTAATATTTGTGATTTCATCTTAGCCTTTACAATATTACTAAACTCATTTAAGGCTCTTTTGATTTTAAGGTTATTATCTCTTGAAATTTGGAATTTCGTTTCACTATTACCAAAAATCTTTTTCATAATTGCAACTTCTTCAACAGAAAGTTTTGCATAGCTATCATTATTTTTTATCAAATAAACATTATCTTGTTCAATTTTAATGTCAATCACACCCTTAGCTTCAATATTTATCAAACTAGCAATAAAAGATGTCTCATCAATCATTTTACTTTTGACAGCTCTCATAACCGCAGGTGTTATATCTTTTGGTAGTGTATTACCAATCTTAATAGCAATTTTTTTATTTTCTTTTCTAATTTCAATTCTTTTGAAATGATAATAAGCAATAATAACAATTAAAGCTAATAAAGAAATAAAAATGCTTCCAATCTTATCAAACAACCTAGAAATTTTTTCTAATAATGTTGCTGGATATACTGCCCCTTTACCTAAAGAAATAAACAATTGTAAGTTTTGCCCAAAGCCAAGAAAACCATTAGCCATATATACAAATTCATTTTCATTAACTTCATTTACAACTACATCAATATCTGTTGTGGCATTACCAGCAAATGCAGCCTGACTCAAAACCTCAGCACCAGCAGGTAAATGAACAGCAGCCCCAGCTCTGACTACCATAAGTCCCCAATAACTACCAGTAATATCCCAATAAAACTCATCAAACTCATCATAAAATGAAACCATATCATTAACGATGTATTTAATCTCATATTGATGTACCCCAGCAACTAAATCTTCTTCTTGGAATATATCAAGTCTTGTGCCATTTTTTGTATTTGTCAGCTTATAAGGTACCGTAATTCCTTCTTTTTTTGTATTAGAAATTTTAATTTCTAGATTCCTAGTATCTCCAGCTCTATTCATAATTTTCTTAGCAAAAAACCTAGATAATCCATTCTTGAAAATTTTTGCTTCACTGATAATAATAATAGTTTCTGTAATTTCTGCACTGCCATTGGCCATTATTTCAATATTACTAAAGAAATATGGTATATGTTCATTTGCAGGCACTAAAATACTTCTATTGTCATTAGGCAGTTTTACAGATACAGTGTTAAAATCAGGTTCAATAAATTTATTTTGTCGATTTTCTCTGGCTGCTTTTAGCTCATCCAATTTATCTTGAATAGTATAAATCTGTCCTCTTTGTTTACTTGTTTCATAGCTATCTTCTTTTTTTTCAATTCCCATTTTTTCTAGGGCTTTATTATACATAGATCCAAAAATACTCTTTTTTTTCTTTGCTCTTTCTGCTTCCAACATTTTTTGTTGAGTAAGCGGGTCAATAGAAGTAACTGGAGCAGCTAAATCACCTTTTAACGCTCCTGTATATTTATTAGAAGCATTAACTCGCCTTCTAAATTCTTGCATAAAAGGACTATTGTCAGAGCTTTTAATAACTTTCATTTTTTTATCGTTATTATTACTGTATTGTTGAGGTGCAGGAGATGTGTGCTCTGATAATGATAGGGATTTCGCCTGAGAAATATTACTAATTAAAGAAAATATAAAAGTTAAAACTATAATTTTTTTCATAAAAACACCTCTAAAAAATAAATTATCTATACAAAAAAATACATCTATAAATTAGATAAATCTATATAAAACATCAATCTATCCAACAAAATTAAACTTTGTAACACTAGTTAATAAAATTTGAGTTTTCATTTTTATTAATATGTGAATTAATGATAATCAACAATGTAAACAATAATATTTAAGGAAAAGATAATGAGTAAAAATATTGCAGCAGTTGTATTAGCCGCCGGACAAGGTACCAGAATGAAGTCAGATCTCCCAAAAGTAATGCATAAAGTAATGGGGCGTCCAATGATAAAACATGTTATAGCAACTTTAGAAGATGTTGGTGCAGAAAAAATTGTTGCTGTTATTGGTGAAGATATGGAAATTGTAAAAGATACAGTTGCTCCTTATGATACTGCTATTCAATACGAACAATTAGGCACAGGTCATGCAGTTTTAAGTGCCAAAGATAAATTAAAGGATTGTCAAGGTCCAGTTATGGTAATGTATGGAGATACTCCACTTGTAACAGCAGATACTATAAATAAAATGACAGATAAAGTAAGAGAAGGAAACTCTGTTGTGGTTCTTGGCTTTAGAGCAGAAGATCCTAAAAAATATGGTAGATTAGTAGTTAAAAATAATGAACTTACTAAAATTGTAGAATTTAAAGATGCAAGCGAAGAGGAAAAAGCAATCAATTTATGTAATGCAGGCTTTATGTGTTTTGACGGTAAGCATATGTTTGATATTATAGATAGTCTTGATAATAAAAATGCTTCAGGAGAATATTATCTAACCGATGCTGTGGAAATTGCGAGAAGTAAAGGATTAAAAGCAACTGCAGTTGAAGGAGATATTAAAGAAGTAGCAAGTGCAGATAGCCGTGAAATGCTAGCTGATTTAGAAAGATTTTGCCAAGAGAAGAAAAGAAAAGAAATTATGGAATCAGGTGTTACTTTAGTCGCCCCAGAAACTGTATATTTCTCTCATGATACCAAAATTGGTAAAGACACCATTATTGAGCCAAATGTAGTATTTGGTGAAGGTGTAGAAATTGGCTCAAACACAGTAATCAACGCATTCTCTCATATTGTTCAAGGTAAAATTGGTGATAAATGTCTAGTAGAACCATTCTGTAGAGTTAGAAAAGGTACTGACATTGGTGAAAGAACAAAAATTGGTAGTTTCTGTGAATTTAAAAATGCCAAAGTTGGTGTTAGAAATAGATTTAGTCACTTATCTTATATTGGTGATGCAGAAATTGGTGATTATAATATCTTTGGAGGTGGCACAATCACTTGTAATGTATCTTATGATTATGATGGTACTAACAAAAGAAAAACCAAAATTGGAAACCAAGTATTTTTAGGCTCTAACTCCATTTTATTAGCTCCTGTAGAGGTTGGCGACAATGCAATTACAGCCGCTAATTCTGCAATCTATCAAAATGTAGAAAAAGATGCTTTAGGTATTACTAGAGCTAAGCAAAGAAATATATCAAATTTCTCAATCAAACATAAAAAGACCCAACAATCATAATACCCAATGATTATAATATAAGGATAATAATATTATGTGTGGAATAGTAGGATTTATTGGTAAAAATAACTCTGTAGATTTTTTGCTAGAAGGATTAAAAAGGTTAGAATATAGAGGCTATGATTCAGCAGGCCTTGCAACACTAGATAATAGCAAGCAAATCCAAACCAGAAAATCAGTTGGTAAGATTAAAAACTTAGAAGAATTATTAGCTTCAAGCCCAATTGATAGTAATATCGGTATTGGACATACCAGATGGGCAACCCATGGTGTTCCAAACATTGTTAATGCTCACCCACATATTACCGAAAAATTATCTGTAGTTCATAACGGTATCATTGAAAATTATAAAGAGTTAAAAGAAAAACTTATTAGAAAAGGTCATAAATTTATCAGTGAAACTGATACAGAAGTAATAGCTCATTTAGTTACTGATTATTTAGAACATAATAATGAACTAGAGGCCTGTAAAAAAGCTATCAAAGAATTAGATGGAGCTTTTGCAATTGCTGTTTTATTTAATGGTAATGATAAGTTTTTAGTAGCTTCTAGAAAAGGCTCGCCCTTAGCGCTTGGCTATGGTGAAGGCGAGATGTATATTGGTTCTGATGCGATAGCTCTTGCTCCAATCACTTCAAAAATATCTTACCTTGAAGAAGGTGATATTGCAAAGATTTCAAGAGAGAAGGCTATTATCTTTGATTCAGGAGATAAAGAAGTTCAAAGAGAAATTTCTTATTCTTCAGCCTCATCTGCAATGATTGGTAAAGGAGAATATAATCACTTTATGCAAAAAGAAATTTTTGAGCAACCTCAAGTTATCAGCTACACTCTAAACTCTTTAATTAATAACGAAACTCAAGAAATAGAAATTGAGGGCTTTGATATGGATGTTGATAATATTTCTTCTATCAATATCATTGCTTGTGGTACATCATATCATGCTTCAATGACTGCAAAATATTGGATTGAGAAATTAGCTAAAATCAATGTGAATGTCGATGTTGCATCAGAGTTTAGATATAGGAATCCAGTGCTGCCTAAAAATGGTTTAGCAATTTTTGTATCCCAATCAGGTGAAACAGCTGATACCTTAGCGGCCCTTAGACTTTGCAAAGAACATGGGCAAAAAATCTTATCCGTTGTAAATGTTAAAGAAAGCACAATTTCTAGGGAATCAGATATTGTTTTACAAACCCTAGCAGGACCAGAAATAGGGGTTGCCTCAACTAAGGCATTTACGACCCAGCTATCTGTTTTTGCTTGTCTTGCTCTAAAATTTGCTAAAGATAAGCAAACAATATCAAATTCAGACTATAAAAAATATATCAAAGAACTAAGTGAAATATCTTCCAAAACCATTGAAGTATTAAAATTAGATAGCAAAATTAAAAATATTGCAAAATCCATCACCAATGCAACTTCTGCTCTTTATTTAGGAAGAGGTGTAGGTTTCCCATTAGCCCTAGAAGGAGCATTAAAACTAAAAGAAATCTCTTATATCCATGCTGAGGGGTATGCTAGTGGCGAGATGAAACACGGACCAATCGCCTTAATTGAAGAGGGTGTTCCTGTTGTAGTTATGGGTATTAATGATGAATTATTTGAAAAAAATATATCAAATATGCAAGAAATTATAGCGAGAAACGGAGATGTTATATTTATTAGTGATGATAATGGTTGTGCTATTGTTGACGGAGAAATCAAACATAAAATTTGTATCCCACCAGTTAGTAATTTCATCGCTCCGATAATTTTTGCTTTACCAATTCAAATTTTAGCTTATCATACCTCAGTATTAAAAGGAACAGATGTTGATCAACCAAGGAATTTAGCAAAATCCGTAACTGTAGAGTAGGTGTAATGAAAATAGATATTAGCAAAATAAATATGAGAGTGTTGTTTTATCTATTACTAGGGCTACTAGTAGCCTATTTTATCTATTTTGCTATTGCTATTTCTCTATCAATCAAAGAAGATTTACAGGGTAGAGGTTTTGTTAAATGCACTGATATTTTGATGATGGAGCTAGATATTTGTACTGAAAATGCCACCGAAGGCGATTCGTTTATCAAAAAGTCCAATTGTTATATCTCCTCTGTATTTAATAATAGTTATTGTGATACAAAAGTAATTTTTACAGGCTATCAAAAATGGTTTAAAGGTGAAATATCAAAACCTTGGGATGAATATATCTTTGAACCAATTACTGAGTTTGAAGATCCCCTAGACTTTCAAAACCTAGACTTAACCAAGTCTGAGAGTAACAATCCAAGCTATGAAGATTTTATAAAAATAGAAAAATCTCTCAAAGAAACCCTAAAAAGTGATGACTAATACTCTTCGGACTCTAGGTTTTTGTTAATGATTTTTTAATAATTTAAATTGACTCATCTATCTTTACCTTTATTATATATGAATAATATATATAAAAGAGGTAAAAAATGCTAATACAACTTTTAATGAACTCCATCATTATTGGCTCAGTATATGGGTTAATGTCTCAAAGTTTCTCTTTGCTTTACTCAACCATTCCATTTTTCAATATGACACATGGATCAATTTCAGCAATTGCAGGTTATATAACTTATATGTTACTCCATCTTATGGGTTGGCATATTGTACCATCAATCGCAATTGCTCTAATTATAGCATCATTCTTCTCATTCGCATTTGATAGATACATCTATATGCCACTAAGACAAAAAGGTGCCTCAGGCATGGTATTGCTCGTTGCTTCCTTAGGTGTTTATACAATGATGGAAGCATTAATTACTCTTGCTTATAACCCTCAATTCAAAACTTTAGGCAAAATTGATAGTTCCAAAGTTTATGAATTTTTTGGTGCTTATGTTTCATCGGTTCAATTACTTACAATCATCGTAAACCTAGTTGTTCTCTTGGGTTTTGCATTACTTCTAAAGAAAACCTTATTTGGTAAACTAATTAGAGCCATTTCCGATAGTAAAGATTTAGCCCACATCATTGGAATCAGAACAGATATGTTTATTGGTTTAGTTTTCGGACTTTGCGGATTTGTAGCAGCTCTAGCGGGTGTTCTTGCTGGGTTTGATACCGGTTTAGAGCCTGTTATGGGCTTCTCTATGTTATTTAAGGGTATCATCGCCGCAATCATTGGTGGAATTGGTAGTGTTTATGGAGCATTCTTTGGAGCATTATTCTTAGGATTTGTAGAAAATCTAGGTGTTTTAATCTTCGCATCAGAATGGAGAGATACAATCGCCTTCATATTATTCATTATCTTCTTATATTTCAAACCACAAGGAATTTTTGTTAAACAAACACAGGAATAAGAAAAATGAAAAAGGTTTATTTACTCGTAATCGTTTTATTAATCATAATATTTGCATTTATGGTAAATAAACCATCCAATACTAATACAGACAAGCCTATAGTTACAATTGGTGCTATTCTGCCACTAACTGGTCGTGTTGCCGATATGGGAGAGGGGGCTAAAAATGCAACCTTGATGGCAATTGAAGAAGAAAATAACAATCCTAATAATAAATTTCACTATAATGTAATTTTTGAAGATGATCAATTAACTACCTCAAAAACAGCCATTGCCGCAAATAAGTTAATCAATATTGATAAGGCTGATGCAATCATTAGCTTTTTCTCTAATGCTGGTCTTTTTGTTAGCACTCTAGCAGAGCAATACGAACTTCTTCACTTCTGTAATACTTGGAATGCTGATGTCGCAAGGAAAGGCTATTATAGTTTTATCCATCAAACCCAAACCGAAGAAGTAATTGATGTTTACTCTGATTATGCAAAAAAAATTGGTGCTAAAAAAATCGCAATCCTAACATCAACCAACTCAGGTGCTTATATTGGGGCCCAACATGCTAAAAAGAAATTAACCCAAAAAGGCATCATTATTTCCGCTTTTGAAAAATTCAATGATGGTGAAAGATTTTTTAATACAATCATTGAAAAAGCCAAATCAACTAATCCAGATTATTATCTAATCACTGTATTACCTCCAGAGTTTGACTTAATCATTAAACAAATGAAGGAACTAGGAATTGATAACGAACATATAACCACTACAGCTTTTTTTGATGTTAGTAGTAATAAAGAATTGTTCAATGGTTCATGGGAAGCAACAGTTTCAACTGAAAATAAAGATTTCTTAAACTCATATATGAAGAAATATAACAAAGATTTAGTTTATGGAACAACCTTTGCTTATGACATAGCCAAGCTAATTGTTGCAGGCTATGAAAATACCGAAGTTAGAGAGGGTGAAGTTATTCCAAATAATAAAGATGTTGTGAAGAAGCTAAAAGAAATAAAAACTTTCAACTATTCAGTTGGAGAAATTAATATTGATCCCGATGGAGTAGTTCGCTCAAAAGCATCTATAAAAGAAGTTATAGATGGAAAAATAGTGCCAATAGAAAATTAGCCTTAATGAGAAGGATAGAGATATGCAAGATAAGTTCGAAAAAATCAAATCTAAATTAAATGGAATTGATAGAAAATGGCTAGCAACTGTTGTAGGGTTAGTTGTTTTAGTTATAATCGTTTCATTTTTCACAAACGATAAGTCTCAAATCACATCTGGGGAAACCATTAAAATAGGTGTTAGTTTACCTCTCACAGGCAATATTGCTAATATTGGTATCCCAACCAAAGAAGCAATTCTTATGGCTAAAGAAGAAATTGATAACAATAAAAACAATAAATTTAATTATGAAATCACAATAGAAAATGATGCCTTTGAGGCTAAAAAAGGAGCAATGATTGCCAATAAATTAATCTATAGCGACAAATCAGATATTGTAATCTCAGCATTTTCAACCGTTGGCAATATCTTCTCAATTAGAGCTGAGCAGGCAAAAATCCCTCATATCAGCTTTGGGGCTTCTGATACTAATATCGCAACAGGTGAATATAACTTTATGCATTGGACCATGCCTGAAAATCAAGTAAGCAAATTAGTAGAAGAGTTAAAAAATAGAAATTATACAAATGTTGGTATTATAACTGCCAACCAATCTGGAGCTATAGCATTACTTGAAGAAATCAAACCAAGATTAGAAGAAAATAATATATTCTAT
>DHQH01000060.1:13602-30104 GCA_002410125.1 Alphaproteobacteria bacterium UBA5343 | reverse complement strand
AAAATAATATATTCTATACAGATCAAATTGTAAATGATGGTGAAAAAGATTTAAGAACCACGATTACTGTTATGAGACAATCAAACCCTCAAATATATGTATTGTTACTATTCTCTCCAACCCTAGAGCTAAGCATTAAACAATTAAGAGAATTGGGAGAAAATAAACCATTAACAGCTATTGAAACGTTTAACTTCACCGAAGATAAATCTATCATTGAAGGGCAATGGTATATTGATGCAGCAGAAGTAAATCAAACTTTTGCAGATACATTCAAAGATAAAACAGGCATTGAGACCTCTTATGCAATTGGTAATGCCTATGATTCTCTAATGCTAGCTTATGAAGCTTGCGAAAGCTATGATGGAGCTGGCAAACCATCGGCAGAATATATCAAAGATTATTTATCATCTCTAAATAATTACAAAGGTAAAGTTGGCAATATCTCCGTAGATGAAAAAGGTATCTTCCAATCACAAGCAATTGTAAAAATTATCAAAGACGGTAAGTCAGTAAAGGAATCATAAAATGAGCAATAAAAAGAAGTTAATAATTTTAGCAATTATAATTTTGGCAGCATTGCCATTTATAAATAAAGATAAAGTAGCAACTAATACTAATGAGACCGTAAAAATAGGTGTTATTCTACCTTTATCTGGTGATTTTGCAGAAGTTGGCAATGATGCTAAAAACGGCGTTTTATATGCTTATGAGCAAAGAAAAGACAGCTTAAAAAATAAATATGATTTCATTTTTGAAGATTTTAAATATGAGTCAAAACTAGCAGCACTTGCATTTAATAAACTTGCAAGTGTAGATAATGTTAATGCTGCAATTTCCCTTTGGAACATGGCTTCACTTCCAATTGCTCCATTGGCAGAAAAGCAAAATCTTGCCCATATCAGTATTGATACTAATAAAGCGATGTTAAATTATAAAAACAATATTATGCATTACTCAACAGCAACACTTCTTGCTAAAAAATGGATTGAGAAAATGCAAACAGAAAATCTCACCAATATCGTTGTATTAAGACATAAGCTCGCTTGGACAGATTATTATTCAATGAGATTTTACGAAGAGCTTAAAAATTCAAATATCAAAATCTTAGATGATATACAATTTAACTATAGTGAAAAAGATTATAGAACAGCTCTAAATACTACCAAATCTCTCAACCCAGATTTATATGTAATGTTTTTAGATAATCCAGGTTTAGAAAAGGCAACCAAACAGCTAAGAGAAATTGGCATAAAAACCAGAATAACCGCTGTTGAATGTATTGATTATACAAATCATATCGAGTTATTTGAAGATGTTTGGTATACCGCAATGGCAGAGCCTGATTATAGAAAAGTAGAGGGATATCAAGAAAAATACGGTATAAGATTTAAACCTGTTTCTGGTTATGCATACAATGCTGCCAATATCTTAATGGATGTTTTTGAAGCAAAAGGTCCTAATGCGACTACTGAAGAAATTATTGAAACCATCAACAATATGGGAACAATTGATACAGTATTTGGTCCATCAACAGTAAAAGATAGAATCATCCCAGCCCCAGTAACCCTAAAACAAGTAATTGATGGCAAAATAGTAATTATAGAATAGAAAAACCCAATAAATTGGGCTAGAATAATAGGAAAGGTATAATGACAAAAATTAAATCACATTTAAATTGGGCAATATTGCTGATTATCATCATTGCTATTTTTTCTGCAATGGGTGATGGTAAAAAAGAAAGCTCAGAAAACAAACCAGTTATTAAAATTGGTTACATATTACCACTTAGTGGAAATCAGGCTAACTCGGGTGAAGTTGCTAAAAAAGCAGCTTTTATGGCATTAGAAGACATAATGAACAAAGATAATAAATATAAATATCAGATCATTATTGAAGATGATGGTTTTGCAGCTAAAAAATCAGCAATGGTGGTAAATAAGTTAATCAATGTTGATAAAGTAAATGCCATTGTATCATTTGGCTCAGGCACAGGTAATGTAACCTCACCAATAGCCAACCGTAACAATATTGTGCATTTTGGCATGGCATCAGATGGCAATATCGCAACTGGTGATAATAATTTTATGCATTGGACAACCCCGTCCGCAGAAGCCAAAAAGCTAGTTGAGCAATATCAAACAAAAAACGTAAAAACTCTTTCAATCGTATCAGTTAATCATTCAGGGCCAAATGCTATTTTAGATGATGTTATGAAAAATCTTCAACCAACTGATATTGATGTTTTATCAATTAATAAAACCAATATTGGCGAGAGAGACTTTAGAATGATTATATCAAAAATCAAAAAACTCAACCCTGATGTGATTTATGTTGAGTTATTTTCTCCAGAACAAGATATTTTTGTAAAACAATTAAGAGAAGCAGGCATTAACACTCCTGTAACCGATATTGAATTATTTGCAATGAGTGAACAATTAGAAATTTTTGAAGGTCAATGGTTTGTTGATGCAGCAATGGGAGAAAAAGATTTCTTAAAAAGGTTTAATAAATATTCAGGTCTATCCTCATCATTTTCAGCTCCTTATGCTTATGATGTTACAATGATTCTAAGAGAGGCTTTTGAAAAATCAGGGGACGGAGAAACAATCCCAGATACAGAAACTATTTCAGGATATATATCTACTTTAGATGATTATAAAGGTGTAGTTGGCAAAATCGCAGTTGATGGTGATGGCATCTTCCAATCAGAAGCAAGTGTTAGAATTATCAAAAACGGAAAAATTGAACTCTTAGAGGAATAAATCATGCAAAAAAAATGGATTTGGATATTAGTAATAATAATTTTAGCAGTTTTGCCTTTTATTAATCGTAATAAAACTAGTGGCGATAAACCCACTATCACAATTTCTGCCACCATTCCCTTAACAGGCAATATTGCCAATGTCGGCTCTGATTTACAAAAAGCAATGTTACTAGCCAAATCAGAAATTCCATCTGATTCCAAATATAATTATGAATTTGTGATAGAGGATGATGCTTATGAATATAAGAAAACAGCCCTTAATATCAATAAATTTATCAGCGTTAATAAAGCAGATGTCGTTTTATCTTTATATGATGGAGCAGGGGCGATTATAGCTCCAATCGCAGAGAAAAATAAATTATTACATATCAATTGTGCATGGGGTGAAGAACTTTATAAAAAATATAAATATACTTTCAATCATTATTCAAAACCAGCTACCCAAGCTAAGTCTTTTATTGATAATTTAGCAAAAAGCAACATCGAATCATTTTCTATAATATCAATCAACTATGCCTCAATTAATGAAGTATTTTCTTATATAAAGGAAGAAGCTGATAAAAACGGAATTAAGATTTTATCAAAAAAACTTGTTAATTTCGGCACTAAAGATTTCAGAGCTGATATTATGAAGATCAAACAAGAAAAACCTGAAAAACTAATGGTGTTGATGTTAAATCCAGAGCTTGATATTTTTGGAAAACAAGCCAAAGAATTAAACTTAAATATCCCATATACTTCTATTGATTTGGTTCATGGTACTTCAAACCCTGCTTTATTTGAAGGTGCAGATTTTGTGCTATCTTCAAGAGGTGGTGATGAGTTTATCTCAAAAATGGGGGGATATGTAAAAGATAGCTGCTCTTCAAGATTTTATGACAGTATTAAAATTCTAACTCATATCTATGAAACAATTGGCAATGGAAAAACCAAACCAACATCTGATGAGGTAATAGTAGAGCTTCATAATATAAAAGATTATCCATCAGCTATTGGAGCTAATATTTCCGTTGATGAGGATGGAATTATTGATGCCGATCTTAAAAGAGCAATTATTTTAGACGGTAAAGTCGAAATATTAGGAGATAAATAAGATGTTAAAAAAACATTGGAAAATAGCATTAATATTTTTATTAGTCATTGCTTTATTTATTTACAATACTAATAAATCAAATGATAGTACTAAACCAGTAGTAAAAATAGGTTCTATCGCAGCTTTGACAGGAGATTATTCTAACTGGGGAATAGAATTAAAAAACGGACTTTTATTAGCTCAAAAATTATCAGATAAAAACACTAAATATTCTTATGAGTTATATATTGAAGATAGCAGGGGAGAGTTAAGAACTACTGCTCTTATTGCAAACAAATTAATTGCAGACAAAGTAAATATCATACATACATTATTCTCTCCAGATGCTTTAGTTTTATCCGAAATGCAAAAAACTAATGATTTTATTCAGGTTGCAGCTACTTGGATGAAAACTATGACTACCGCCAATCCAAGAAGTTTCAATCACTGGCCAATCATTGAAAAAGAAGTATCTATCCTGTTAGATGAGGCAGAAAAAAGAGGCTATAAAAACCTAGCTTTAATTTCTGTAAAACAAGCGGGAGCTGAATATGCAAGAGATGTTTTTATTAAAGAATATAAGAAAAGAGGTAAAGAATTTGTTGGAGTTTATGACTTTAATTTTGGAGAAAAAGATTATCGTACTAGCTTTATGAAGTTAAAAGAAAAGAAACCAGATTTATTAATTGTAAATAGCTTCTCTCCTGAAATGGAAATATCAATTAAACAAGCTAAAGAAGTAGGAATTACAGCAGATTGGACAGGGTTAGAACTAGGTTTTAATTCTAAGCATTTAGATTTTCATGAGGGTAAATGGTATATAGGTCCAACCAAGATGACAGAAGATTTTTCAACTATGTATAAAAAAGAGTATGGAATTAGACCTGCAATATTCGCAGGTAACTCTTTTGATGTTTATAATATGGTCGTTAAAGCCTATGAAACCGCAGGAAGAGATTTACCAGATGATGAACTCCCAAACCTTGATGAAGTAGCAAAAGTAATGAGTTCTTTTAAAAACTTCCCATCAGCATATGGTACAGTTTCAGTAAATCAAGATGGTACAATTGACAGTGATGTCGCAATTTATGAAATAAAAAACGGTAAATCAATACCCCAATAAATTGGGTAGTAGGAGATAGATAGATAGATGAAGAGCAATAAAAACACACAACCTATGTTAGATTGGATAAGAAAAAATAAGATATTTATTTTAATTATTTTGGTTTTATTAATCAGTGGTAGAATAATTTCTACCATGAGTCCGAAATCTTCTAACCAAACACAAGAAACTGTAAAGATTGGTATCACTCTTCCAATATCAGGTGATTTAGCATATTTAACTGCTAATTATCGAGCTATAATTCTTTATGTAGAAAAAGAAATTAATTCTAATCCTAATAATAAATATAAATATCAATTTATCATAGAAGATAATGCTTTTGACGGTAAAAAAGCCTCACTCAATGTCAATAAATTCATCTCAATTGATAAGGTCGATGCTCTAGTTTCTGCTACTTCTAAAATTGGTAATATCATAAGCCCAATCGCAGATAAATATAGTTTAATTCATATGAATCCGCTAGCATCTGATGAAAATGTAGCAAAGGGTAAATATAATTTTATCAATTGGACACAACCAGATGCACAATGTCAAAAATTAGTTGAGCAATTTGTAAAAAAAGGCATTAAAAAAGTTGTAACTTATACCGCCAATGATGCAGGAGCTCATGCAGTTGGCTATAAATGTAATGAGATGATGGAGGCAAATAATATTGAGCATCGTTATGTTGTTTCAAATTATAATGAGAAAGATTTTAGAACTACATTATTAAAAAATGTTGATT
This sequence comes from Alphaproteobacteria bacterium UBA5343, assembly GCA_002410125.1. Lineage (GTDB taxonomy): Bacteria > Pseudomonadota > Alphaproteobacteria > RF32 > UBA5343 > UBA5343. The sequence continues at coordinate 24,418 of DHQH01000060.1, read as the reverse complement.
TCAACCCTGATATTTATTTTGTGTTACATTATCCACCAGCAATCAATTTAATCGTTAAGCAAATGAGAGAAAATAATATCAATACAGAAATCACTTCCATTGAAGCTCCTTATTTCACAGGTGGAGATCCATTATTTAATGATATGTGGTTTGTTGCTTCTGCCGAGGTAACAAAGAAAAATATGGATATATTTAATGCTGCCAAAGTAAATGATAGTATTTATGGGGTTGGTCACATGTATGATTCACTTCATATGTTATATAATGCTTTTGAAAAATCAGGCAAAGACAAAGATAAAATAGCAGCTTACTTATCATCACTTGACCATTATAAAGGTATTATTGGAGATGTATCAATAACAGGTGAAGGTGTATTTCAATCTAAAGCCATTCTAAAAATCATTAAAGATGGTAAAATTTTAGACTATGAAGGATAGATAGGTGAAGAGGTTCATATTCAGCTTTATAGTTTTAATCTTATTGTTTGGTTTATACTGGAATAGTAGTAAAACCAAACCTCTGTCTAACAGGGATGTGGTTAAGATTGGTGTTGTTTTACCTTTATCAGGAGATAATGCATTTTGGGGGGAGGGAATAAAAAATTCTCTTATTCTTGCAAATGAAACTATTAAAAGTGATAAATTTGACTTTGAGCTAATCTTTGAAGATGTAAAAATGGACAGTAAATTAGTATCAATCGCCGCTAATAAGCTAGTAAATATTGATAAAGTTGATGCTGTTATCTCTATTTTTTCTTCTCCTGCAGCCGTTGTAAATAGTTTTACTATTCCCAAAAATATAATTCATTTCGCAATGTTGTGGAATAAAGCACCTGCTTTAGAGAATAAATCTACATTTGCTCATTGGGCAGTGATTGAAGAAGAAGCAAAACTACTTGCTGATTATTTGATAAAAAAGAGATATAAAAGCCCCGCCTTATTAACAGTAAATCATTTAGGCTTTAACACAGGACAAGCCATCTTAGAAAAAGAGTTTGCTAAAGAAGGCTTAGGGTTTACTGCAATTGAGAAGTTTAATTTTGGTGAGAGGGACTTTAAAGCAAGTATTTTAAACCTAAAAGCTAAAAATCCAGATATTTATTTAGTTCATTGTTTTATGCCAGAGCTAGCAATAGCTATCAAACAACTAAGAGAATTAGGAATTGATGCACCAATCACTGGTATGGAAATAGCTCTTTATGGTGAAGTTATTAAATTATTTGAAAATCAGTTTTTTGTTAATCCTAAAAAACCTAAAGAAGAGTTCTTAAAGTTATATGAGAAGAGATTTAATCAACAATCAACCCTTGCAGCCCCAAATGCATATGACATATATAATATGTTAGTATATGCTTATGATAAAGCAGAAAAAAAAGACAATGATAAGGTAATTAATATTTTATCTAATATTAAAAACTTTGACGGTGTTATGGATAATTTTGATATGTTAGAAGGAGGAATTGTTGACACTCCAGTCGCAATCCACAAAATCAAAAACGGTCAGCTAGTTAAGGTTGAGGAATAGATAGATGCAAAGAAAATATTGGAAAATATCATTAATATTAATATTAGTAATAGCTTTAGCCATATTATTGAGCAATAAAGATCAGAAAACAAACCCCACACCAATTGTGGTAAGAATAGGGCTTAGTTTACCACTAACTGGAGGCTATGCAGATCTAGGCTTAGCTCACAGAGAAATGATAAAGCTAGCTATCAAAGAGGTTGAGGAAAAAGGCAGTAAATATGATTATGAGTTATTTATAGAAGATGATGCTTTAGATATTAAAAAAACACAGCTTAATTTACAAAAATTCATCAATATCAATAAAATTGACATCTTTACTGATTTATATTCTGGCGGTTCCAATGCAGTTAATGCTACTCTAAAAGGTAAAGACATTATGCTATATGCATGGACAACCGATCCAGAGGTTGCCAAAGCTAGAGATTTAACTTTCACCTATGCTTCAGATAGTGCAGAAACTTTAGCTGTTATGGTGAAAGAATTAAAGAAAAGAAATATTGATAACGTAAACATCTTTATGTCAAAGATTAGTTTTTGTCTTTCCCAAGAGCCATTTATCAAAGAAGCTTTTGAAAAAAACAACATCAAATATCATTTATATAAGTTTAATCCAGGAGAAAAAGACTTTAGAATGGCAATCACTAAAGCTAAGAAAAATAATGCTCAGTTGCACTTATTGCAGTTTTATACTCCAGACTTAGAAATTTTTGCTAAACAATTAAAGGATATGGGTGATACAACCGATATTTCATCAATTGAAACAATTGCTTATTCTCCTAAAAAAGAAGTTTTTGAAGGTACATGGTTCGCAGGACCAGCTACCGAGACTGATAAAAAATTTCTTGATGAATTTACAAAAATCACTGGATTGACTGATACTAATAGTTCAGAATATTCTTATCATGGTTATAAATTATTGTTAGAAGCAATAGAAAAATCAACGATGAGAGTAAATGGCAGGATAGACATTCATCAAGTTGCTAAAAATATTTTAGATATGAAAACATATGAAACTAGTTTTGGTACTTGGAAAATTAAACCCGATGGTTTTATAGCCAATCCAGCTATAATAACCACAATCAAGGATGGTAAGTTAACCAGTCTATATTAAGTAATAGAAACTTATCATCACTAAATATTAACCCCCCAATTAATAGGGTAAGAAATTAACAAAGGTAGAAGAGTAATGGAATATATAATCAATTTATTTATCTTATTTGCAATTTATGGCATTTTAGCAATCAGCTTAAATATCGTAGTTGGCTATACAGGCTTATTATCCTTAGCCCAAGCTGCATTTTATGGAGTAGGAGCCTATGCAACTGCTATACTTATGACCAAATTTGATATGAATTTCTTTTTCACAGTCATAATTGGTATGATTGTTTGTGCTTTAATTGGTTTTATAATCGGTGCAATCCTTAGTAAGTTTAAGGGAGATTACTATGCTATTGTCTCCGCCGGACTCACCATTATTATATTTAACACCTTGCTAAACTGCGAAGGTTTAACCAATGGTCCAATTGGTATTTTTGGTATTGGTCGTCCAACTCTATTCGGGTTTTCATTTTCAAGCAATATAAACTTTTTAATTCTTTGTGTATTAACTCTTTCAGCTATTTATTACCTAAATAAACATTTAGTAAACTCATCATTTGGTAGAGTTTTAAAAGGAATAAGAGAAGATGAAAGACTTGTTAGGGTTATGGGACATCACAGAAAAACCCCAAAAATGTTATCTTTTGTATTCTCAGCCAGCTTAACATCTGTTGCAGGCTCACTATTTGCATCATATTTAATGTTTATTGATCCTATGACTTTCCAACTACATGAAGCGATTTTCATTTTTACTATCATTATTGTTGGTGGTTTAGCAGATTTGAAAGGCTCAATGCTTGGTGCTGTTATTATGATTTCACTCCCGGAAATTCTAAGATTTTTAGGGCTTCCACAAGAAACAGCCGCCCAATTACAACAATTAATCTATGGATTGTTACTAGTGGTTCTAATGTATATCAGACCACAAGGCATCTTAGGCAAGTATCGTATGTAACCAAGGAATAACCAAATGGTGCAAATAACAAAAAAATATAAAAACACTATACTATTGGTAATAGGTCTAATGCTGATTTTTGGCGGTGTAAGGCTAACAAAGCAACAAACAAAATCAGATAGACAACCAAACATAGTTAAAATAGGACTTATCGCTCCATTTACAGGAGAATTTGCTGATAAGGGTAAGGAATTAAAAGATGGTTCTTTATTTGCACTTCATCATATAAATAAAAACTCAAAATATAAATATGAGCTAATTGCAGAAGATAATCGTTTTTTAGCAAGAGATACCATAACAGTTTATAATAAACTTGTTCACCAAGACAAAGTATCTGCTATTATCTCTATGTGGTCAACTACAGGTTTGGCAGTAGCTCCATTGGCCCAAAAGGATAAAATTGTACATTTTGCAGTAGATAATTCATCAAAAATAGCTGATTTAGATTATAGTCATATCATTAGTGCAATGCCAGACACTCATACATCTCTATCTGTTTCTAAAATGAAAAAAGATGGAGTTAATAATATTGCGGTTGTTATCCAAAATGACACTTGGGGCAATAATATGTTAAATTCTCTTAGTAAAGAAGCAAAGAAAGAGAATATTAAAATTTCTTCTATCCTTAGATTTAACCTAAATCAAAGAGATTTTAGAATTCCAATTAATAAAATGATGGAAGATAAACCACAAATGATTGTTTTGGTAATAGACCCTCCAGCTTTAGAGATATTTACTAAACAATTAAGAGAATTAGGATATAAAATACCACTCACATCATTTGAAACCTTTGGTTACACTCAATATAAAGATTTATATGAGGGCGATTGGTACACAGATGCAAAAGATCCAACTGATGATATGGTAAAAGATTTTCGACATAAGTATAATAAGGACTTTACTGCCACTTCAGCTCATGCTTATAACGCTATTCTTATCTTATCAAAAGCCATTGACAAATTAGATAATATCACCGCTGATAATATTGAAGAAAGCCTAAAAACGGTTAAATCAATAGAAGGTGCAACTGGCAGGTTAGAAATTCCAGATTCAAAAATTATTGCAGAACCGACAATCTTTAAGGTTATTAAAGACGGTCAAACCAGTTTGTTAAAGGAATAGGTAGATGAAAAAATACAGTATTATAATATTAATCATTTTTGTTGCATTATCTTTGTTGCTGATTAATAAGAATAATCAAACTAAATCTACAACTAATAAGCCTGTAGTAAATATTGGAGCTATCCTACCAATCACTGGTAAGGTAGCCAATTTAGGTGAGGGTGCTAAAAATGCGATGATGATGGCAATGGAAGATATTAACTCTCTTCCTCATAATAAATATCAATATGAGATTATATTTGAAGATGATATGCTAGAAGCAAAGAAAACCGCTATAGCTGCACACAAGCTCATTAATGTAAACAAAACCCAAGCATTAGTAACATATTTTTCAGGAGCTGGTCTAGTTGCAAATCCAATCGCAACTCAAAATAAAGTGCTTCACTTTGGTGAAACTTGGCACCCAGATGCAGCACAAGGTCATTATAACTTTATCCATTTCACTCAAATTGAAGCTCAAGTAGAAAAATACATAGAGCTTATAAAGCATTTAAAAATAAAGAAACTTGCAATTCTAAGTGCCTCTCGTGCAGGCTCCATTAAAACTGCTGAAGATGTAAGAGATATTGTCGCAAACATTGATGATATGGAAGTTGTCTTCTTTGATAAATTTCATAAGGGTGAAAAACAATTTACTACTTTAATAGAAAAAGCCAAATCTTTAGGAGCTGATCATTATTATATCCAAGCATTATCTCCAGAGTTAGAAATTCTAGTAAAACAAATGCATGATTTAGGAATTAAAAACCGCAACATATCTACAATTGCTTGTTTTGATACTAGCGAGCATAAAGATATGTTTAATGGTGGATATGAGATAACAATCTCTGATTATGCTGATGAATTTAATGCTAGATATATCAAATCATATAATATGGAGCCAAGCTATGGCACTGGCTTTGCTTATGATATTATTAAACTTATCCATTATGGTTTTGAAAACACCACTCCAAAGGCAGGCGAAATCTTACCAACTAACTTTGATGTTGTGAACACTATTCATAGAGTTGAAAACTTCCCATCTGCAGTAAGCGAAATCACAATAGATGAGCAGGGACTAATCCACTCAATCCCAACTTTTAGAAGAGTAGAAAACGGCAAAATGATTAGCTATGACTTAAAGGATATCAAATGAAAAATAAATACTGGATATTAATTATTGTTATATTAATTTTAGCTTTTGCTTTGACGGTTAAGCGGTCTAAAACTCCATCAATAGGAATAGGAGTAGTGTTACCATTATCAGGTGATTTAGCTGAAACAGGTAATGATGCTAAAAATGGTGTAATGCTTGCCTATAACCAAAGAAAAGATAATCTTCAAAATCAATATGATTTTATATTTGAAGATTTTAAATATGAATCAAAAACAGCCGCTCTTGCTTTTAATAAACTAGCCACCATTGATAAGGTAAAAGCTGCTATTTCTATTTGGAGTGTTGCCGCAGGGCCAATTGCTCCACTCGCAGAACAACATAATCTACCACATATTTCTATAGATAATACACCAGAAACACTCAACTATAAAAATAATATCCTTCATTACACGATGACTGATGAATTAGGTCGTAAAATGGCGAAAGAACTACAAAAAAGAGATATCAAATCAGTTGTTATTTTGAAACAAAATTATGCCTGGAGTAAGGTTTATGTTGATGATTTTATAAAAGTATTACAAGAAACGAACATTAAAGTTTTAGATAGCTTAACTTTCAACCCAAATGAAAATGATTATCGCTTAGCTCTAAGAGGAGCAATTGAAAAAGACCCAGATATTTATGTTTTTGCAGTAATGGGTGCTGCTATGGAAAAAATGAAAAGACAGTTAGACCAATTAGGAAATACCAAACCAGTAACATCATTAGAAACTTTTGATTATGCAACTCATAAAGATGCTTTCAATGATGCTTGGTTTGTCTCTCTTGCAAATCCTAGCATTGATATTGCTAAAGAATATAAAAAAGCTTACTATAAAGACATAAAGCCAATATCAGCCTTTACTTATAACGCAACTAATATATTATTGGATATATTTGAAAAAGAGGGCGCTGATATTTCTACTACGGAAATAATAAAAGCAATCAACAATATGGGTGAGATTGATACTGCTTTTGGTAAAACCATTATAAAAGATAATATCATACCAACTAAAGCAACTCTTAAAATAATAAAAAACGGCACATCGGGGGTAATTAATTAAAATGAGTGGAATATTAAATACAAAAAATTTATCAATGCATTTTATGGGGGTTAAGGCTGTTGATGATCTGACAGTTTCTTTCCCAGCTGGTCTTGCAACTGGTTTGGTCGGACCTAATGGTTGCGGTAAAACAACTCTTTTTAACTTGATTAGTGGTGTTTATGATCCAACCGCTGGTGAGATTTTTATCCGTGATAAAGGTTTTACAAGAATTAAATGTACCAAACTTCGAGACTTAAAAATCGCTAGAACTTTTCAAGATTGCCGCTTGATTAGTCAATTATCCGTAGAAGATAATATTATGTTAGCTATTTCAAAAACAGGCACTTACGATTCTATTTTAGAAGTTGGAACTGAAGATTATGAAGAATTTCTAGATCATATTTTAGAAACTATCAGCCTAAGCCATAAAAGACATGAACTAGCCGAAAACCTATCTTATGGTCAAAGAAAATTACTAGAAATCGGTAGAGCATTAGCAAGTAACGCAGATATTTATTTACTTGATGAACCATTTTCAGGTCTTTTCCCAGAAATTGTTGAAAAGATTAAATCAATCATTAATGACTTAAAAGCCAAACACAAAACCATCATTTTGGTTGAGCATAACATCGCATTAATAAAAGAAATCTGTGATAATGTTGTCGTAATGGATGCTGGAAAACTACTAAAACAAGGCAAAGCAGAAGAAGTTTTTGCTGATGAAAAAGTAAAACACGCATATTTGGGAGAGTGATTAAAAATGGTAAGATTAAGATGTTAGAGGAAACAAAATGAAGAAAAATAGCAACACAATAAGTTGTACCCCATTAAATGGGGTGTTAGAGGAAACAAAATGAAGAAAAATAGTAACACAACAAGTTGTACCCCATTAAATGGGGTGTTAGAAGTAAGAAATATAGATGCCGGATATGGTGATTTACAAGTATTATCAGATGTGAATATGAAATTTGCAGATAAAAAAATCACACTTTTAATGGGACCAAACGGAGCAGGGAAGTCAACTCTACTTAAAACAGTCTTTGGTTTAATAACTCCAACCCATGGTGAAGTTGTTTTAGATGATAAGAAAATTATTGCTAAACCTCATACTCTTATTCAAAAAGGTGTTTCATTCATTCCGCAAGATCACCGAATATTTCCAAATATGAGTGTGAAAGAGAATCTAGAGTTAGGTTTGCATTTTATCAAAGATAAGAAAGTAATAGAAAAAAGAATTGAAGAAGTTTTGGAACTATTTCCAATGCTGGATGGTAGATTAGAACATAAAGCTGGTAACTTATCTGGCGGTCAGCAACAAATGGTAGCTCTTGCCAGAGGATTAATTACCAAGCCAAGAATTATGCTGCTTGATGAACCATCAATTGGCTTAGCTCCAGGGTTAGTGGTTGAAACTTTTAATAAAATCAAAGAAATAAACCAAACCTTAGGCACAACTTTTGTAATTGTTGAGCATAATCTAAAATCACTTTTACCAATTGTTGATTATACTTATATTCTAAATCAAGGTAAAATAGCCACAGAGGGGAATCCAGATAGTAATACAATTACAAAAATGCTAGATCAAATTTTTGTAGATTAAGCTTGCTTTTTTGTCAAAATATATTATATAACTCCTCATAACGATAAAAAATATATAGGGTAAATTAATATGACTAATGATTTAGATATTGAATTTGATGAGCTAGCAGACTTATATACAGATCATGATGAGCAAGATATAGTCGAAACAAGACCTGTAGAGGAAAGAAAAGCTGCAATTATTGCCAGTAAAGAAGCTATAAGACAAGATGATGGTGGTGTGATTTTTGTTTCTAAAGGTGGTAATCATAGAAAAACAGATGATACACTCTTGCCAGCTGCCTCTCTTAGAGCTCACTTAAACGATAATATTAATAACTAAACAACCAAAAAAGCCTCTCAAATAAAGAGAGGCTTTTTTCTTATCTGTTAAATTTATTTTTTATGCTCTTTGCATTCCTCGTCTATCAGCAATTTCTTTTGCAATTTTTGCTTCATTAAATTTATGCATTCTAACGGTTTTTAGTTTATTAGCAAATCTTGCTTGCATTTCATTAGTATCATGTTTCATCTGAACAGTTCTGCTTTTTTCTTTCTTATCAATTTGTGGTGTAGTTTCAGGATTATTATATAAATTAGCATTAAATCTTACAAAACTCACAATTTCAGGTGATGTATTCATTTTTTCTAAAGTCTTAATATCATCTTTTGTAACTTCTGCACCAAGGGCTAATAGTTTCTTGATTGCATTAGTTCTCATAGAAATATCAGCTTCTCTTTCATTTCCTGTTGCATGATACATTAATGCAGTCATTCCTTTATCATTTCTGATATTAATATAATCTTTCATACCTTGTTTTTCTGCATTTTCAATAATTGCTTCTGAAAATCCTTTATAATCTCTTTTGTGAATATCAAAAAGAGGGGTCGTAACAGCTTTATTTGTCTTAGGACTTAAAATCTTAGGGTTATTCTTAACTGCTAAATCAATCCAGTTTTTACCTAATGTCATTTTAGGACCTTTCGAGCAATAAGATAAATCAATAATCTTTTCATAAAAGTCATTGTTAGGAGTTAAAACTTTATTGTCTAGCAGATACTGAACATTTTTAGGGTTAATAGGTCTGTGCTTACTATCTCTGTAATTTAATATCTGTTCGCAATTTAAATTTAATCTCGAAAAGTCCATCTTATTTTTATATAGGTATTGAAAGTTCTCTTCTGATGAATTGATAGCATGAATATAAGCCGGCGTTTTAAATTTATCATGCTCAGCAACAGATAATAAATGCTCTGCATTTACATCACCACCATTTTCTAAATATTGATTAATAGACCTAGTATTGCTATCAATAATAGCATTAACATAGTCCCTTTGCAGCTGAGCTTTTATCATAAAGTAACTCTCTTATCTGTTGACTTATAATAGTTTATTGTAACATATTTTTTTATTTAAAATCTTTACACTTTTATTACATATATAATATATACTCCAAATAATAAATAAAACAATAATTTTTCAAGGAAATAAAATGACAGAACAAAATCTACCTTCATGGGATTTAAGTGACTTATATGATTCACCTCAAAGTAAAGTATTACAATCAGATATTAAGACTTTAGAAACAAGGTTAAAATCCTTTAACAAGAAATATAAAGATCATCTAGATAATTTATTATCAGATGAATTTGCCGATTCTATTAAGGAATATGAAGATATAAGTAAAATATCTTATAGAATTTCCGTTTATTCTCATTTATATGTTGTAACTAGATATAACGATGCTGATGCTTTATCATTTGAACAAAATATCTCAGAAAAATTAACTGAACTATCAAAATACACAATTTTCTATACTTTAGAAATTAATCAAATCAAAACAGATAAGATGGAAGAAATGCTTAAAAATCCAAAACTAAAGGAATATGAGGCATGGCTTGATAAAGTCAGAAGATTTAAAGACTATCAACTCTCAGAAGAGTTAGAAGAAGTATTGCATGATAAAAGTTTAACCTCAACAGATGCTTGGGTTAGATTATATGATGAGCATTCAGCAAAATTAGTATATAATGTTGATGGTAAAGAATATAATGATGCAGAAATCTCAAAGTTGGTTTTATCTCCAGACGAAAAAACAAGAGAAAAAGCTAGTAAAGAAATCAATAGGGTTTCAAAAGAAAATATTCATATTTTCTCCCATATCACTAATACTCTTGCTAAAGACAAACAATTAAGTGATGAAAAAAGAGGTTATGCAAAACCAATCACCCATCAAAACCTTCGAAATCAAGTAGAAGACGAAGTAGTTGACGCTCTTGTTTTATCTGTAAAAAATAATTTCAAAAACATCTCTCATAGATATTATGCTCTAAAAGCCAAATGGTTTGGTAAAG
>DHQH01000060.1:13044-13386 GCA_002410125.1 Alphaproteobacteria bacterium UBA5343 | reverse complement strand
AAGCCAAATGGTTTGGTAAAGATAAGATAAATTATTGGGACAGAAATGCTCCACTCCCATTTGCTTATGATAAAAATTACGAGTACGGAACAGCCGTTGATATTGTTTTAAGAGCCTATCATAAATTCTCACCAAGACTAGCTGAGCTTGGTGGTAAGTTTTTTGATAATGCTTGGATTGATGTACCACCTAGAAAAGGGAAAAGAAGCGGGGCTTTCGCTTGCCCAACTCTGCCAGAACTTCATCCATATCTAATGCTTAATTATACAGGTAAAGAAAGAGATGTATCAACTCTAGCTCATGAGCTTGGTCATGGTGTTCATATGTTGCTCTCTGCTAAAC
>DHQH01000060.1:12193-12829 GCA_002410125.1 Alphaproteobacteria bacterium UBA5343 | reverse complement strand
GGGTTTACTTAAATCTTCAACCCCTCTAACATTTGCTGAAACTGCATCTGTATTTGGTGAAATGATCACTTTCCAATCTCTTTTAGAAGAAGAAACAGATAAAAAAGCAAAAATTGCAATGCTTGCTGGCAAAGTAGAAGATATGATTAATACCGCAATCAGACAAATCGCTTTTCATATGTTTGAAGATAAAGTTCACAATGAGAGAAGAAAAGGCGAATTATCTGCAGAAACTCTATCTGATTATTGGGCAGAAGTTTGTAAAGAAAGTTTAGGTGATGCAATTATTATTGATGAAAACTCAAGATATATTTGGTCACAAATTCCACACTTTATTCACTTACCGTATTATGTTTATGCATATTCATTTGGTGATTGCTTAGTAAATAGTCTTTATAGAGTTTATAAAGATAAGACTGTTGATGATTTTGAAGATAAATATCTTGATATGTTATCTCTTGGCGGAAGTAAAGGTCACAAAGATATGTTAGCACCATTTAAGCTAGATGCAGCAAATCCTGAGTTTTGGAATAAAGGTCTATCATTAATTTCTGATTATATTGATGAGTTAGAAACTCTATCCAAAGAAACCGGACTTACTAAATAACAAAAATAAGGGAGGTAAAAACCTCCCTT
>DHQH01000060.1:4821-11985 GCA_002410125.1 Alphaproteobacteria bacterium UBA5343 | reverse complement strand
GGGAGGTAAAAACCTCCCTTTTTTTATCTTCTCAATTTAGGCTATCGTCTGTATAGTTCTTCTGTATATTTCTTAGCTTCTTTAAGATATGATTCAGATGCTTCTGGAGTTCCTCTATAAGCTACAGAATAGTTATATACTTGAAACCCATATGGGTTATACATCACATCATTTTTTGTTTTAAATGGGACAGAACCATACCCGACCCTAAGGGTTGCTCTCCAAATATTTACAATTGGTTTTTCAAGTTCTGGTAAATAATCATAGGTATAAAACTCTACCAACCAAAGTCCTCTTGTAGTAGGGGTTAACCAATTTATTTTAATCTTACGAGTAAGTCCTTTTAGCTTTAATAGTTGCATATTATATTTTGCTTCTAGTTCAAAAGGGGCATATGAAGCAGGACCAGAATACCAAAATAATTTTCTACTTTTACCCCATCTTCGCTCCATTTCTTCAACATCATTAATAATTGTATGTCTAAGTTGCATATATTCAGCAACCAACATATCCGCCACCAAATCAGTTACAGCTGTATTTACTTCAAATCTCTCTACTAATTTTAATGAGTTAAATTTATTATCAATTGTAAGGAGTCTAGGCTTGACTCTTTTTTGAGGAACTAAAAGATAAATAGTACTAGCAAACATTATTGTTAAGCATAGGCTAAGACAAGAAAAAATAGTTAATATCCTAGAAGTCCATAAATATCTTCTCTCAGGCATCGCCATTACATGAACTTTTTCAGGATAGCGACCTAATTTATCCTGACTGGCTCTTTCTTTATAACCAAATGTAGTTCTTAAAATGTCTGACATATTTGAATAACTCTAACACTTTTATTGTATAGTTTTTATAATTATGACATTTTATATTTAATATTTTATAAATGATAGTATTTTTTTGAGGTTATAAATGATGAAGTTAATTAAAGAATTTAATTATAAACATTTTCTAATAATTTTTAGCTCCCTTCTCCTAACAACCATCGGCTGGAAACTATATTATTTCCTAACTGATGATGCTTTTATTTCTTTCAGATATGTGTCTAATATGTATTTAGATAGAGGAATTGTTTGGAATCCAGAGCCATTCTTGCCAGTTGAAGGTTACACAAGTTTTCTTTGGGTCGTAGTTTTATATATCGCTTGGATAATATCTGGGCTTATGCCACCAGAAACCGCAAATATAATTTCGCTTGCTCTTGGCTATGCGTCTATAATCTTAGCCTATATAATGCTTAATCAAATCAAATTAAACGATAATCTTAGAAAAAGACAAACTATAATCTCTATTTTAGCGTTGCTATATATAATCACCAATCGAACTTTTCTAACTTGGTTAAGCTCAGGTTTAGAGACATCATTATTTAATTATCTTGTCGTGCTTTGGGTTTATTATATGGCATTTTTTGATAATCAAGATAATAAATGGCAAATTAAAACAGGGTTTGTATGCTCACTTCTTTATTTAACTAGACCAGACGGTTTGCTCTTTGCGGGATTAACATCGTTTTATATAATATATAAGAAATTCAAAGATAAAGAACTAAAGTCTTTAATTTATTTCTCTACTATTTGCATCATTCCAGTTCATATGTTATGGAGAAAAGCTTATTATGGTGATTGGTTTCCAAATACTTATTATGCTAAATATGTAAGAGCTTGGCCAGAAAGCGGTATAAAATATTTCACTTCATTTATGATAGAATATGGTTATTATTTTATAATCATATTAACCATTCTTTGTTTACTAAAAAATATCACTAAAATAAAGCAAATCAAACTCCATAAATTTGTAATGGTAATTGCTCTATCACTTCACTTCTTATATTATACTTTGATAATAGGGGGTGATCATTTTGAGTTCAGAGTTTATTCTCATCTAACCATATTACTACCAATAATGTTAGTTTGGGTTTTAAACCGCTTGTCAAAATATAGTGCTGCGTCAATAATATCACTAATATTAGCAATCTATCTTTCAATTCCAATTCCATGGGCTCATTGGTACCATACAAAAGATAGAAATACTAGAAATACATCATTTTCACTCAAATATAATGTTGAGAAACATATGCCAAATCATCTAAAAAAGCTATCTATTATATGGTTTGAAAATCAGCATTGGTTAATTATGCATTCTGTTTGTTGTCGCCATCAAGAGCATAAAATCTTTCTAATTGATAGAATAAGAAACCTTCCAACTAGAGAAGAAGGTGAGAAAGTTAGCTGGGATGATAGAAATGTTATGCCTTGGGGGACTGTTGGAGCTATTAGTTGGGTATTGCCAAATGTTGCAATCATTGACCATCTTGGGCTAAATGATAGAGTTATTTCAAAAAATCCATCTAAAATCAAAAATGATAATCGTCATATGGCACATGATAGAAAACCTCCACCAGGCTATATTGGTTGTTTTTGGGCTAATACCGCGGTTAATATTAGAGAACCAGGTAGTCAGCTTCATATCTATAACAAAAGGAAGAGTATCGCAGAATTTGATAAAAGAATTATCGATTGCGAACAAAAAAATTGGTTAAACTTGGAAAAAGTTAATTATTAGCTATACAATAACTATTAATATCTATTAATATAGTAGAAAAATATAAAAAATTAAAAGGGTCACTTACATGAAAATGCTAAAAAATATTCTGTTACTTGTTGTATTTGTTGTTGTAGCATCTTGTACAAGATATTACACCATGAGCGAAAGCACAGACTGGGATAGAGCTGTTAGGGTAGAAAAAGACATTTCATCAATGTTTGATAAAATGCCAATGAAAATCAAAGAGCCTATCACTATGTATGAAGCAATGGCATTCGCGATTAAAAATAACTATGAACACAGAATTGCCCTTTATAGAGTAGCTATTAATGATTATGTAGATGGTCTTGACTATGACGATACAATTATGAAAGTAAACAAAGCTGGTTATGCAAATACCAGATTTAGCGACAAGTTTATAGTTGATAGAATTGATGATACTGCTAGTGGTAAGGCAAGATCTACATTTGAAGAAGACAATAAGACAGTTATTGCTTGGAATAGCTTAGATTTTGGTCTTAGTTATTATCAATCAAGAATACATAATAATCGTAGCTATATAGATCAAGAATCAAGAAGAAAAGTTATTCATAACTTACTCCAAGATGTAAGAGCTAGTTTCTGGAAAGCTTTAATAGCTCAAAGATTACTTCCTGTAATTGATGAATTAAATGAAGAAATGTCATTATTTGTTGATGGTGAAAAAACCGATATTAAATTATCCAAAGTTGAAGCTGGTAAAGAGCAATTAGAAAGACAGCAAAATTTAATGAGATCTATCAAAAATTTAACATCTCTTAAAAGAGAGTTAGAAAACTCAAAAACCGAACTTATCACATTAATGGGATTACACCCAGTAACAGAATTTAAATTAGTTGGTGCTGAAGAAGGTAATTTTGATATTCCTCAAATAAGAAATAAATTAAGTAGGATTGAATGGTTATCTCTTATGAGTAGACCAGAAATAAGACAAAAAGACTATCAAAAAGATATTCAATTAGATGCATTAAAACAAAGAGCAATTACTTTTGTATCAAATAAAGAATTAAGTTCGATTAATACCTATGCCCAAAATCCATCACTGTACAAACAAAGATGGATAGACTCTGCATCTAAACAGCTTGCAAATCTTTTCGGAGCTAGCACTATTAGTAAAGAAAAAAGTGTGATTGAAGAAAAGGCTAATCTAGAAGAGCTAGAAAGACAAAATCTATCATTGGCGATTCTATCTCAAGTTCATTTAGCTTGGTCATATTATCAATCAGCTGTTGAAGATTATCAAATTGATAAAGAAATTACTGATTTATCAGAAAAACTTGCTCAAATTCATGCTGATGAAAATGCACCAAAATATGATAATCTAATTAAATCTGCAGATGCTGTTTATGATGAAGTTTCAGCATCAATTTCTTATGCTAAACTCCAAGAAGCATTAGGTAGACTCTATGTAACAATTGGTTTGGATGCTATGCCAAAAGACATATATTTAGAATCAGTTAGAACAATTTCTAAACAATTAGAATCTATTATGGTTAATTGGGATGAGGGATATTTTACATTAGATGATGCACCATTAAAAATCGCAGTTCCTCCAAAAAGACCAGCTGTTATGTTAACCGCTAAACTCCCAGATTTAAAAATAGCAGAAAATGAAAGAGTACATTATTCTGTAGACTTTGATGTTTTTGAAGAAGCAGAGTTGTCAGATAATGTTGTTTATACCGCAGGTCTTGAAGATGATAAACCTCTTCCTCAATGGTTATATTTTGATGATGAGACTCTAACTTTTACAGGGACTCCAAATCATGGGTTTACCAAGGGTGAACATATTATAAAAATATATGCTAGAGATGAGTTTGATAGTGTTGCATGGGCATCTTTTAAATTAATAATTGAAGAAAGTTTTGTACCATCAATTTATGTAAGAGGCTTATATGATGATAGTAAAGCTATTGTAATGAAAAAATGTAAAGGCTCTAAATGTGAAGAAGACAGAGGTGATGCTTTAAGTCGTAGTAATAAGGACGACTATGTGCCGCTTATCTCACAAGATAATGTTGCTCCAATTGCAAAATAAGTAATCTACACATACTATATATAGTGTATATCGGTATAGATTTATTTAGAATCTATACCGATTGTTTTATTATCGTTTTTGCGATTCTTTTTCATGCAAAAATATCTTAAGAATTATTTCCTACTATATATTGATGACTCGTGGTAATGGTTAATATATAAAATATAGTCAAGATAGTATGTTTTTTTTATAACTATTTGAAAAACAACAATTAAAACTTATGATTGTTGTTTGGGGTTTCTTATATATTATATTAATTATATCTTATTTGTTGATAAATAAATGATTGAAAAATAAGCAAAAAAAATATCAAAAATATTTGCTCACAAACTATCCCAAGAGTAATACACAGATATGATGTTAAAAAATACCTATGGATAAAATTATATAATAAAAACAATTGGATATATAGTATAAAAATTGTCAACCTAAAAAAGATTTTTTTATTATTGATAAAAAGGGCTAACTCAACTACATATAGTATATATAAATTAATACACAAGACTAATTATTTTATTTTCTCATCTAACTATTTAATATTATTAGAATTTTATATAAAATAGACAATATATTTCATATATATAGTATTTTACAACTTGAAAAACATACTAGATATTGTAAAAATTGTAAAATCTTAACCATTTAAAAATATTTTATTTTTATACTCATGAGTAGAACATCTTAAATATAAGGGCAATTTAATAATGACTAAGGCAACAACAATAAAAACAGTAATTTCTAACGATAACACAGTAAATAGTGTTATCAAAAGAGACGGAACAGTAGTTCCTTTTGATAACTCAAGAATCTCAGCTGCAATTGAACGAGCAGGGGAAACAACTAAAGAATTTGGTAAAGAAGAGAGTTGGTTGCTTACAGCCCAAGTAATGAAAGTATTAAAGCACAAATTCGCAGAAAGAGTTCCTCATATTGAAGATATTCAAGATATTGTGGAGCAAGTTCTAATTACAGCCAATCATATTGAAACAGCAAAATCATATATTTTATACAGAGATAAAAGAAATCGCCAAAGATCAGATAAAAAAGTATTAATCGATGTTGAAAGTTCAATTAATGAATATTTAGAGCGAGCAGATTGGAGAGTTAATGCTAATGCGAATCAGGGTTACTCAAATGGTGGTCTTATATTAAATGTATCGGGTAAAGTTACAGCTAACTATTGGTTAAGTCATGTTTACCCAGCAGCGGTTGGCGAAGCACACAGAGACGGTGACTTCCATATTCACGATCTTGATATGTTAGCTGCATATTGTGCTGGTTGGTCACTTAAAAACCTTATTATGGAAGGCTTCAACGGTGTTCCTGGTAAAATCGAATCAAACCCACCAAAACATTTATCCTCTGTTGTTGGTCAAATGGTTAACTTCATGGGTACACTTCAAAACGAATGGGCTGGAGCTCAAGCATTTTCATCAGTTGATACATATCTTGCACCGTTTATTAAAAAAGACAATCTTGAATACAGAACTGTTAAACAATGTATGCAGGAACTTATTTATAACTTAAATGTTCCATCAAGATGGGGTTCACAAACACCATTTACTAACTTTACATTTGACTGGGTATGTCCAGAAGATTTAAGAGAAACCAATCCAATCATTGGTGGTGAAGAAATGTCATTTACTTATGGTGAATTAGCCCCAGAAATGGAAATGATAAACAGAGCATATATCGAAGTAATGAACAAAGGTGATGCAAAGGGGCGTCCATTCACATTCCCAATTCCAACTTATAACATTACAGAAGATTTTCCTTGGGAAGATAAAAATACAGAATTACTTTTTGAAATGACAGCTAAATATGGTACTCCATATTTCCAAAACTTCATTAATTCATCTCTGTCACCAAAACAAGTTCGTTCAATGTGTTGTCGTCTACAATTAGACCTAACAGAACTTCTAGCTAAAGGTAATGGTCTATTCGGTTCTGCAGAACAAACTGGTTCGATCGGTGTTGTTACAATGAACTGCTCAAGACTTGGTTATGTTTACAAAGGTAACGAAAATGGTTTATTTGCACGACTTGACGAGTTAATGAATTTAGCTAGAACAAGTTTAGAAATTAAAAGAAAACTAATCCAAAGATTAATTGATGCAGGTTTATTCCCATTCACAAAGAGATATCTAGGTACACTTAGAAACCACTTTTCAACAATTGGTGTGAACGGTATTAACGAAATGCTTCTTAATTTCACAGATGGTGAGCATGATATTTCATCTAAATGGGGACAAGAATTTGCTTCAAAATTCTTAGACCATATAAGAAACACAATGGTTCGCTTCCAAGAAGAAACAGGTTCTATGTATAACTTAGAAGCAACGCCAGCTGAAAGTGCAACATATAGATTTGCTAGAGAAGATAAGAAAAGATATCTAGGAATCCATCAAGCAGGTACTGAAGAATACCCTTACTATACAAACTCTTCACAATTACCTGTTGGATACACAGATGATCCGTTTGAAGCTCTTGAATTACAAGATAAACTTCAAACAAAATACACAGGTGGTACAGTGCTACAC
>DHQH01000060.1:4136-4569 GCA_002410125.1 Alphaproteobacteria bacterium UBA5343 | reverse complement strand
ATATGAGTGAAAGAATATCAAATTCAAGTGTTTGCATGAACTTAATCAAAAAAGTTTTAACAAACTATAAGTTACCTTACTTAACAGTAACTCCAACATTCTCAGTATGTCCAAAACACGGTTATATCTCTGGTGAGCATAAATATTGCCCAATTTGTGACCAAGAGCTGTTAGAGAAAAAGTCAAGAGAATCAAAAAATGACAAAGAGGCAGTAGCCTAATATTATTAAACTAAAATTAAACAATAAAAGATATAATATATATTATGTCCAGAACAGGAGAAAAAACAATGACAAATACAAACGAAATCAAACTAAGAGACGAAGACAGACAAGAATGTGAAGTATGGACTCGTGTAATGGGTTATATGCGTCCTGTATCAGAATTCAATAAAGGTAAAAAGTCAGAGTTTTACACCAGAACATGCTTTAAA
>DHQH01000060.1:0-3830 GCA_002410125.1 Alphaproteobacteria bacterium UBA5343 | reverse complement strand
ACATTGCAGCAGAGTAGTTTTATTTATTTAGATAATAAAGCAACAACTACTATGAGTAATGAAAATATCGTGATCGGTGGTGTTGAGAAATTCACCACCATCGATTATCCTGGATATTTATCAGCAGTCATTTTTATGAAAGGCTGCCCGTTAAAATGTCCATATTGTCACAATACACATCTACAACAAACATCAAAAGAAACTGACATCGATTGGCAGGCTTTCATAGAGTTTTTAAATTCTAGGTCCAAGCTATTAGATGCTGTCGTTTTTAGCGGTGGAGAACCTCTTTTGCAAAATTGCATCAAGTCTGCAATTAAAGAAGTAAAAGACTTAGGTTTCAAAATAGGGCTTCATACCTCTGGGGTTAACCCTAAGCTATTATCAGAAATTATTGCTGATGTTGATTGGGTCGGTCTTGATGTTAAAGCACCTTTTGATAATTACACAATCGCAACAGGTGGAGTTGAAATATCAGAAAAGGTAAAAGAAAGTATTAAAATAATTACAGCTTCAAATACTGAGATTGAAGTTAGAACAACTCTTGATCCAACTATTTTGAAAATTGAAGATATATACAAAATATCAGATGAAATTTATTCTCTTGGTGTAAAAAACTTTGCCCTTCAAGAATATAGAAGTCCAAACGAAGATGATTTGCAAAATATAAATACCAAAATATTCTTTGAAGATATAGATTTAATTCATCATCTAAGAATGAGGTTTAATTTAACAGTTAGGTAAAATATGAGCAAAGATTCTTACGGCAAGCTATGTGCAGGCTACAAAAATTTCTACAAAAATGAATATTTAGAAAATAAAGATTTATTTGATGATTTATCATATTCTCAATCACCTGAAACTCTAGTGATATCCTGTTCAGATTCAAGAGTAGATGCAAGTTATATCACTTCATCAAAACCAGGTGAAATATTCTCAATTAGAAATGTTGCTAACCTTGTTCCACCATATGAAAAAAATTATGAAAATTATCACGGAACAAGCTCTGCCATTGAATATGCTGTAAAAGGTCTTAATGTAAAAAATATCATTATTCTTGGACATTCTGACTGCGGTGGAATTAAAGCATTAGTTAAAAATCATGGCGATATTAACCTTGGACACGAATTTGTTGGACATTGGGTGGATATTGCCAAATCTGCGGTTGAGAAAACTTACCAAGAAAAAGAACAAGAAGATTTTGATGAGCAAGTCAAGTTCTGTGAATTTGAATCTATCAAATCCTCGTTAAAAAACCTTATGACTTTCCCATTTGTAAAAGAAGCAGTTGAAAATAATAAATTATCTGTTCATGGATGGTATTTCGATATTGCCACAGGCGATTTACTAGAATATATTAAAGATAAGGGTATTTGGTCAAAGATAGAGTCGTGTTATGAGGGTAAAAGTCAAAGCTAGTCTAAAAATTAAAATTGAAGATGTATCTTGGGTAATTTGTTATAATTCAAAAACACAAAAATTCTTACTTGGTGAGAGATCTCAAAAGGTTAAAAAATCTCTAACTTGGGGTTTTCCTGGTGGACATCTTGATATGTTTGAAGGTGCAAAATCCGCTGCTGCAAGAGAATTTTCAGAAGAAACCGATTATCCAATTTCTAAAAAAGATTTACAAAAAATTGCTATGGCAAAAGATTATAAAGGTAAAAGATATAATTTTTATCTCTATACCATAGACGAAGATTTTACTCCTGTCAGTAAAGATGGTGAAACCAATAAATTTGACTGGTTTACTATCCAAGAAATTCCAAAACTAGGCAATAAACTCCACAAATCAAGTATTATGTTTAGAGATCATATTTTAGAACATCCAAAATTTAAAGATATGATAAATCCTAAACCGAATCTTAACAAAAATGATGTTATTAAAAACCCAGTTTTAAATGAGGCTCTTGCCAGAAGCATAGCCTAAAATAAGGTTTCAATAAAAATGCAAAAATATAATTATCATTGTCACACTAATCTTTCAGATGGTAATAATTCACCACGAGAGATGATAGAAGGTGCAATCAAACTAGGTCTAGAAGAACTTGGTATTAGCGATCATCTAACTTATAATCGTTATTACTATGAAAGAATGCTATATTCCGAAGATTGCGAAGGATATATTAAACAGATTAGAAAATTAGCTGATGAATATAAAGATGATATTATCGTTAGAGTAGGGGCGGAGTTAGATTTTGTAGCTCATAAGGCTTGTTATCAATGGGCAGAAGCAATCAAATACACATTTGATTTTGATTACCTCATTGGCTCTGTTCATTATTGTGAACCAGGCAATAACTATCTAGGTCATTTAGATATATCTCAGATGTCAACAGGAGAACAAAAAAAACTAGTCGATACTTATTGGGAAAATATGAAAGAATGTGTAAAATCTGATTTATTTGACATTATAGGGCATTTAGATTTAATCAATCGTATAATTCCCAAAGATAAATTTAATCATCTAAAAGAACAACAAGAAATAATTGATATTATCAAACAAAAAGGTGCAGTGATGGAAATTAACACTAGCGGCTATCGTTATGTTAATAAGGAGCAGTTCCCATCTGTAGAGCTGTTGCAATATGCTAAAGAAAAAGATGTTAAAATTATTCTAAGTGACGATGCACATTCTCCAAAAAGAATAACTCAGAACTTCGACAAAGCAGAAAAAATTCTAAAAGAACTTAACTATACCAACAGATTTAGATTAGGATAAAAAAAATAAGAAAAAAGGGGGCCGATTAGCGTTGCCCCCTCTGTAAATTTCATAATCCTGTCCGACTTATCTAACCTAGATGTTTTCTCCTTTTTTTTAGAGCCTCCTAGGTGGCCTGGTTAACAATGCCAGATCTCTCTTAGTCATTTCAGGTAGAACCTATATACTTTTTGCTCATCCTTTGTAGAGCTAGCTATATAGTATTCTGCGAATAAATTTTAATCATCTGATCAGTCATAATTAAAATCATTCTTGCACCTAATAATTTACTTCTTTGGATAGTAAATATCAGATAAGTTCTTTACTCCAGTGGCTGCTTCCAAGCCAAGTAGTACAATTCCTAAACCATCTGCGAGTGCTGACCATAGCATATAATGATGATTATTAGGAATAAAAAATGCCTTCTACAAACCGTTCAACTTTCGAGTGCACCTGCGAGTAGACTCTAAGTATAAATAACGGTATGCAACCCAGTTTAAGGACTTGTAGCTGGGTGGGGTTTCCAATCTTGTTTTTTTTATTGCCTAAGAGGTCGGTTCCTCTATTTGTTTTAGCAATCCTGCTGTTCGTTCGCCTCTACTAACCAGAAAACAAGAATTGAAAATTAGAAAATTGCTGGGTGGATGTATTCAAGGTCGATTTAACGACCCCCAGCAGGCTAGCTTTTTACCATGACTAGATACTTTCATCATGTTACTCAGCTAAATAAAGTCCAGAATGGAGTACTAGGACTGATTTTTACCTCTCACTGCTTTCTCCCCTCCATCGAGATATCCAATACAGTTTCATGTTTACCTTCTCAATGGCAAATCATTACACTGGCTTAGTTGCTGGATCTTGCTCTTATGACTTATGAACCTTATCGGTTTAGTCAATCGGAGTAAATCCTTTGAGGTAATATTTTTATACATGATAATTTACAGAATGCTTAGTTGAATGAGGAAGATAATATAAGTTTCTCATTAAAAATCAAGACTTTTTTGTCAAAAATTAAATAAAATGTTGAAAAAATATATTATCAACTAATTTAAAGCAAAAAAAACCGCTCAAAAAGAGCGGTTGTTTTAATGGCGACCCCAACGGGAATCGAACCCGTGTCTTCAGCGTG
>DHQH01000031.1:858-2975 GCA_002410125.1 Alphaproteobacteria bacterium UBA5343 | reverse complement strand
GGCATCAAATGAGAAAAACTAGGTGGTAACCCCACCTATTATTTTTATTAACCGTTAAAATTAAAATGTTTAAATCTAATACAGAAAGTTGTACTGTTGCAATCATTGGTTAAAATGTTTATGAGAGATTGTTATGGATTTATACATCAAAAGAATAGAAATTAAAAACTTTAGATCAATTAAAAAGCTTAGTTTAGATATGAACAAAGTTTCTTTGTTAATTGGTAAAAATGATGTAGGGAAATCAAATATATTAAGGGCATTAAATTTATTTTTTAACAATGAAGTTGATTATTTGGAGAAATTAAATTTTGACCGTGACTTTTATGTAGATGGCAAAAGAAAAGGAAAAGCTGACGAAATATCTGTAGTTTTAGATTTGCATTTACCACAAACTTATAAAGCAAATGGAGACTTTGTAAGATGGAAAAAGACTTGGAGAAGAGATAAAGAAACTACATATTCAGACTCTTATGTTGGGTATAGGGTTAAAATAAATAGATTAAAGAAAGAAAAATTAGTAGAAGTAAGAAAATTAAGAAAAACAAACTTAGGTAAGCTTTTAAGTCGCATTAATTTCAGATATATTCCTGCAAATAAAAACAGTAATTATTTTGATGAGTTACGAGGTGAAATATATAAAACTATAGCCAGTGATGCTGGTGGTTCATTTGAAAAAACAAGTAAATCATTTGAAAAAGATATTGAAAAACACATTAAAGAATTAACAGGAGCATTAAAAGGTTCATTGGGTTTTGATAGTCATTTAAAACTGCCTAACGATTTAACGTCAATATTTGAAAAATTAGAATTTATAGACCCTATAAAGAAAATTCAATTAAACCAAAGAGGTGATGGTATAAAGTCTAGGCATATTCCCCATATTTTGAATTTCATGGCAGAAAAACAAAAAGGATTAGTTGGTAAGGGAGCTCCCAGGTATACTGTGATTTGGGGTTATGAGGAGCCAGAAAATAATTTAGAAATAACTAGTTGTATAGAATTAATGAATGAGATATTTTTATATATAGGAAGAAATATATCTCAATGTATAGCTACAACACATTCTCCAGCAATATATAATGTTGTTAAAGAAAATCAAGAAAGTGGAATGACACACTCAATAGTTATAAATGACGGAGATAGGACAACAGAAATATCAAAGGAATTAGATGTTTTTAGGCATATCGGTGCTACAGCTCTTTACGCTAAAGAAATAGAAAGTTTTCAAAAAGATTTAGAAGAAAAATCACGTAATATAGAAATTCTAAAAGAAGAAATAAAAAATGAGCAAAAGCATAGAATCTATGTAGAAGGTTTGTCAGACAAAATACTATTAGAAAAAGCAGTAGATGCTTATCAATTAGATTTTTCGAATATCATTTTATGTACTAAAAGAGGTGGAGGAGATAACTATGTTTATGATATGGTTAAACAATTCAAATTGTTTGAAAAACATGAAAAGACAGGCCTAAGAGTTGCAGGAATTCTCGATGAAGATGCAAAGTCTAAAATTAAAGACCAAGATAAGGATAAAAGTTCTAATAGTAAATATGGAAAATGCTTCCCATATGAATTTTGTTCAAGTATTAACTCTCAAAAAAGATATTTTTCAGTATCATTGTCATTAGAACACTATTATTGTACTAGCATTTGGGAATATGCAGAAGGTAAGGGTTGGTTAGAGGTTAAAGAAAAAACAGATTATTATAAGAAAAGCGATATTAATAAGATACTCGACGGTGATGATTCAGGTATACAAGAAGTTCCTATATTTATAAGTCATAAATTTAATAGTGGTTCTAATAAAGTAGCTTGTGCTAAGTATTTAAGTAGAAAGAGTAATGATGAGTTTTTAGATTTAGTTGATGATAAATTAAAAGAAGTATTATTGAGTATTAAATCATTTCTTAATTCATAATCACTTGACTTCTTGTTAAAAGCAAGCGTGTATAGTCTCATAATTAACTTTATGAGGCTATATATGAATCAAGCACCCAAACCCACACGTACTCCTCCCAAACAATATCAATTCAAAAAAGGGCAGTCTGGTAATCCTAAAGGTCGTCCAAAGGCTTTAGATATCAATCTCTTTGAAATCGCCTCTGATTTTATGA
>DHQH01000031.1:0-750 GCA_002410125.1 Alphaproteobacteria bacterium UBA5343 | reverse complement strand
CCGAAAGATTAAAGAAATCATGATCGAATAGAATAATAACATTAATCGTTTGCTATTTTTCTGTATTGGTTTAATATCTGGTTATATTAGAATTTATATTGGAGAATAATTTATGGTATATTTCTTAGGGGTAACAGGTGGTAGTGGAGCCGGCAAATCAACAGTTAGTTATCATCTAGTTGATGAGAATCCAAGTAAAGTAGTTATGATTCATTTTGATGATTATCAAAAAGCTAATGATGAAGTTCCCGTTCATTTTGGTATGAGAGATTTTGACCATCCAGATACAATAGATTGGGTATTACTTCTAAATGATTTAGAAAAACTCAAACAAGGAAAAGAAATAACCATTAATACATGGGCTTCACGAGAAAATACTGATTATTCAAAAGGTAGAATTGATATTAAAGTTAAACCAACAGATGTTGTGATAATCGAAGGTTATATGGCTCTTTATGACGAAAGAGTTAGAAATTATTTAGATGCAAGTGTGTATCTTGATTTAGACCATGAAACAAGAGTTAAAAGAAGGGATAAATTTATTAATCCTGAATATGAAAAGAAAATATTAGTTCCTGCCCAAAAAAAATATGTAGAACCAGCTAAGCAAATAGCTTCATTAGTAATAGATGTAAGTCATATGAAACCATCTGATATAGCAGAAAAAATTAAGAGAGAATTTTTAGCAAATATTTTATAATTAGCTCTAATATTAAGTTGACTTCCTCCGCACAGCAAGCGTTACTGTAA
>DHQH01000017.1 GCA_002410125.1 Alphaproteobacteria bacterium UBA5343 | reverse complement strand
TGACGCGGGGTGGAGCAGCCCGGTAGCTCGTCAGGCTCATAACCTGAAGGTCGTCAGTTCAAATCTGGCCCCCGCAACCAAAATATCAAAAAGCCCTAGGTTAATCCTTAGGGCTTTTTTGTATTTTGATATTGCGAGGTCTCAGATTGTGGGGTGGCGGGATAAGGTCAGTTCACTAGAAATTATCAGACAGACAGAGTATGTCGGTCTATTGCCAAATAGAGATAATGAGAGCGGGAAGAGTTTTACAACTTGCTTGTAACAACCGACCGAATTCTGGCCCCCGCAACCAAAGAAATAAAGGCTTTTAGAGAAATCTAAGAGCCTTTTGTTTTATCTTGTGCTACTGCTGTGCTATTTTCAACCTCTTCTTCTTTTATTTCTGGAACTTTAAATATAATAGGAACATCAGAAACCAAAGCCTCTCCAGAAATCAAAGCTCTTCGTTTTTTTAATATAGGAAGAGAAGAAACAAAATTACTTCCAAAATGATTAGATAAGAAATCTCTACTTGTATTATCAAACTGCTTAAACGATATAACTGTATTACATTGAGTTAAAATTGTTTTAGATACATTAGCTGTTCTTTGAGCAATTATGAATAAACCAACATTATATTTTCTTCCCTGTAGGGCTATTTGAGCTATTGTATTTGTAACTCTTCTAGCAACCTTATCATCTGCTCCACCAACAGAATTCCACTCAGGTATTAATGTGTGTGCCTCTTCTAAAACAATACAAGCTTGATTACTAGAAAAAAGACCATCTTTCGCTAAATCAAACAATGCCTTGAAAAATAATTTAGTATACTCTAATGTCTCTTCTGTATTAGATAACTCTGGCAATTCCAAAACACCTACAGGAGAATCAGGAGATGTCATAAACTCATTTATTTTTACTTTTATTAATTCTTCAGCTTTTTTTACATATTCATCTAAACCTTTTGGGTCTTTACCGTATGCACTCCCTCTATTATCTGTTATATACTTAATTATATCCTCAAACTTAGTATCAACACCTTTAAAAGAAACAGTCCCAGAATAGTTTCCTAGACTTTTTACTTTAATAAACTTTTTTATCTCTCCTGTTAAATCTACACAAAAAACTTTAGTGTTATGTTTTGTTATTTTATTTATAATGTCTCTAGCAAAAACAGACTTTCCTTGTCCAGTAGCACCTAATATTGCAGTATGCATTGTTACTAATTTTTTAACATTTGCCAACACCTTAAAATTTGTGGATTCAATACTTCCTAATTCTATTTCACCTGCTTGTAACTCAGGACCGTTTATTTCTTTAACACGATATACTCCTGTATTTATCTGAGGAACCCAACCATAATTTTCGAAACTTCTACTTTCAGATTGCCAGACCCCTAAATGATTGGCTTTAGATATAATTAAACCTGTCTCATTATTGTCTTCTAAATTCTTAATCTCTGTCATAGCTTCTGTTACTTGATATAACACATCTACCATTTCATTCTTTTTATTTTGAGCCTGTAATTCTAACAAATCTCCATTTGTTAAAAAATTATTTGGAGAATATTCAAACCTAATTTCAGAAATATCAGATTTATCTATAATAGTTCCTACAAAATTTTCTAACTTTAACTTTTCCTCTGGTGATGGAGTGGCTTTATATACAATATTTTTTTCATAGACCTTATAAGAATCCTTTTTTTGACTAATATCAATACTACCAACCTTTAACACCTTAATCTTTTGCTTGTCGTCTAGTTGATACCTATCTATAATAAATCCCCTAACTATAATTTCCTTATCTTTTAACTCTGATTTAAACTCTATAAAACCAAATAAACTCAAAGCCTCTCTTTTTTTAGAATCAATTAAATCTATAATAAATGTATTTTTTGATTGCACTGCTGTCATTACTCCTACAGGTGTATTGATATTTTCTTGCTTAGCCCTAAATAAAGACATGAGAAAATTAATGACATTAAATATAAACCCTCTAATTTCACTTGAAGAAAGTATTATAAAATAAGAAATAGTAAAAACATAAAAAGCAAAATCTTCTTCTTTATAGAACTCGATTAAAACAAATGTTATTAATAAACTAAAGCACACCTTGGATTTACCTATTTTAACCGCCAAACCTTTTATATGATTAGCTAATGCCAACCTATGGAGTTGATAAAAAATAACAGATGCAATAGATAGTAATAATGAAGAAGAGAACCAAACTAATAAGAAATTAAATAATGACCTTGAAAAACTTTGCTCATGAAACAAAGATAATAATAAAATCAATCCATTTAATGAAGCTCCTATAACATCTTTGGGTGTCTCAAAAAAATGTTCAACTACCAATAAATTTATAGCTAAAATAGATAAACTAGAAAATAGAATTAAATCAACATTAGATGCATTTAAAATAGAGTGATTTAAAAATTCAAAAATAACTACTAAACCTAATATATATGTAATAAGAGTTATAATTCTTATGAGATAATTATTATTTGTCATCAGATACTCCTTAAAATTGTATAAAACAAAGTATTATCCTTTTTCATATGCAAATCAAGTTTTATGACTATGTATCTGTGTATATTGCAATTATCTAAAAAAAGAAGGCTAAATAGCCTTCTTTTTTCTTCTTGCTTCACCGCTTTTTTTACCAAGTTCTGACATATATTTACGAATTGCTTCCTTTTTATCTATATCCGAACTATTATTTTGAACGGTTGGTTTAACCGTTTCTAACGGTTCTTTTTCTTCATCACCACATAAAAACTTTGCTGTTACTACTATACCTAATATAGGTAATACTTTTTTCAATATTTTTAATAGCAGTAAAAGCTTCTTCACTATAGGCATCTATTTTGCTGGGGTCGGTATCTGCAAAAGGGAATATACAATCATTTGATAGATGATTGTCTAATATTTCACTATTTGGAATCTGATTTTTTAAGTGTTTGGCTATGGTTAATTTACCAACACCGGGGAAGCCTAAGAGATATATTGTGACAGCTTTATTCATGATTAATTTCTCGCTAATAAGAAGTATTTGATATCTATATATAAAAAAATACACATATATCTTATTAAAAGCAACAACTTCCGTCCCTCATACTTGACTATGGGTGCTAAACTGCATATCATATTTATCAATAATAATCTCCCAACCGTGAGGAACTAGCATCATGACATCGAAATTGCATTTGAAAGAAAACCCAACCATTCAAGACTTTCAAGAATATGTTAGATTGATGAAGATTGAGCGAGGTTTTTCTACCGAAGATAAGGCTTATGAATGTATGTTGATGGCAGAAGAAGTTGGAGAGCTTTTTTCTGCGATTAGAAAAACTATGCAAGGCAGTGCAATTGCAACAAACTCTAAACATAAGGATGTGGAGTTAGAAATTGCAGATGTTCTGATTTATCTTTGCTCAATTGCCAATCAAAATGGAATCGATTTGGAAGAGGCATTTAGAAAAAAAGAAGAAATCAATAAACAACGAGTTTGGAACACTATTTGATGGTGATACGATTAAATAGTTATAACAATATCATTAAATATGAAGGAAATTAATGTTTAAGCAAAAAAAGAAATATGATTTTATCTTTAGTATGGGTAATGCTTGTCGCTCTACTACTGCATTAAGACGAAATAAATTACAATATTTATCTTTGCCTTTTGACTGGATTAGCTGTGCTGGTTTTCGAACCAGGGTTGAGCTGATTATTAATGATTTTAAAGGTTTTATGGATAAGGATGATTTGTGTTTTAATCCTAAAGAAATCTCGGAACATGGTTTTATTTGCTATACCAACAAAAAAAATGGATTTCTCTTTCCGCATGATTTTCCATCTCATCTGACTTTTGAAGATGGATATAAAATCGTTACAAAAAAATATAAAAGAAGATGTGAGAGATTTTTTGAAATAATAAAAAAATCAGATAAAGTTTTATTCGTTTTGAAACAATTAGCTAAAGACAAAGTTGATGAAAAAGATGTGATTTGGGCAATGAATAAATTTAATGATAAATTTGGTAATGGCAAAATTGAGTTACTAGTTTTAGAAGATGCCCCAGAAGCAAAAGATGATGAGTTTAACTATATTTATCCTTGTGATAATGCAAGTATTCTAAGATATAATGCTTATGATGAAAATAATACTGAAGAATATAGTAAATTCGGCAATGAAAAAATCTTAGATAAAATATTAAAACAATATAGATTAAGCCATTATGGAAAATATAAGTTGCAAAAACAATATTCTAAGATTATTCCAAACATCTTAGAAATTAAATATAAGAATAAGTTTATTTGTATATATGTCTTTCAGTGCTTGTCTAACTTATTGAGGATTAAATCATCTATTTTAGGAATTAAGTTGGATTTGTCATTGGGAAAAGTTAGGAAAAAGATTTAAAATTGTTATAATAAAAACCCTGAAAATTATCAGGGTTTTTATTTTGTTTGATGAGTTACTTACTTAACATCAACATTGTAAATAGTTTGTGATGGGAAGGCAAAATCAGAGCCTGCATCTTCTACTATTTTCATAATGTCAAAATTTATTTCCTCTTGATATGCTAAAAACTGATTATAGTCATCTGCTTTTAGGTAAGCAAAAATTTCAATATTTAATGAAAAATCACCATAAGATTTGAATATTACTCTTGCTGGATCTGGATCTACATAATCATGAGAAGCTAACATATCTTTTAGGCCTGCAATAACTTTTTTAAGTTGGTCTGATGTGGTTGTGTAAGTCAGACCTATTGTTGTGAGTAGCTTAAATTTATCGCGGTAGGCATAGTTTTCTATTTCTTGAGAAGATAGGCTACCATTTGGAATTGTAACTAGACTTCTATCAGGTGTTCTAATACGTGTAGATCTAACACCTACAGCCTCAACAGACCCCAAAACTCCTCCAATTTTACAAAAGTCCCCTATTCTTAGTGGCTGATCAATAATCACAGTTAAACTACCAACAAAATTTTCTACTGTTTTTTGTGCTCCCAGAGCTAAAGCGATACCACCAACACCAAGAGCAGCAACAGCCGTTGTTACATCAACACCCAAACCATCTAAGACGGTTACAATGGCAATAGCTATCAAAATGGTTTTTATTATACGGCTAAAGAATAGCCCAATCGATAATGCTCCTTGATTACCTCTATTTTTCATATATGTTTGGAACAGCTCTACAATTATATCAACTAATTTCCATAATAGAATTAAAAGTGCAACAGCAGATACAACAGATTCCAAAAGATTTAGCTTCGCTATCATATTTTCTGAAACTTTGATAGAACTAGAAGTTACAATTAATAGCCAAATAGCTAAATATAGTCTGATTGGAACATCTAAAATGCGAATAATCTCACTTAAATTAAATCTCTTAGCTTTTTTTACTACAGAACTTGAAACTCCGACAATGACTTTAGTAATTGCTTTTGATAAGTAGTAAGTAATAAAAGCAGCAATAATTACTACTAACCAATGCCCAATTGGAGCCCCTAATAGAGTGTTTTCTATTAAGACATAAGGTAGAAATTCATTAATCATAATATTAGTCTTTCCTGTTTATTATTAATAAGATGTATTAAATATATTACTTCTATCTAATTTTTCAACCCAGCTTGCTTGGTTTTAAATTTACTGGGGAAAAGAACCTTTTATTTGTGTTTAAAATTGTTAAACAGTTGCGGTTATCTAGCAATATGTTTTTCTACTAATCTTTGCATATTAAGATAAATCTCTTCTGGGGTTGGAGAATATAATGAACTCCATATTTTAGGAATTTTTTGAGCATCATTTATAATAGAGTTATATAAATTATCATCCAAATTATAATCTCTTTTTTTAAGTTCAAGATAAAGCGATTGATAACGGTTAATAAGGAATGAGCATTTATTATAGAAAAATTTATTATGCCCTTTGCCTAAAATATATTTAGGAGCAATATCTATATCTTTTGGATTTTTTCCTTGTTCTTCTAATTTTCTAACAGCCGTAAATATACGAGGTAGCTCTCGATACTCAGCCATTAAATGCCTATTTGTTAAATGAGATGGATGTATTAAATTAATTCTAGTCATATAAATACCCTATTATAGTTATACTAATGTTGATATATAGTAATTCACACATAAAAAAACAC
>DHQH01000101.1:18905-19130 GCA_002410125.1 Alphaproteobacteria bacterium UBA5343 | reverse complement strand
AGCAGCTTCATCATCATCTAATTCATCAAATAGATTCTTTAGGAAGTTATATTTTTCTTCATCAATATAAAACTCCCCCTCTTCTTGCCTACTGGTTCTAAGAAGCACCCTATTTAAGGCTTCTTGCTCAGGACAAGTGATATTAAAGATTTCATATTCTATATCATGAGTTATTGCAAAATTGCGCCAATCATCTCTAGTTTTTCTGGACCATAGACCGATGTC
>DHQH01000101.1:2762-18728 GCA_002410125.1 Alphaproteobacteria bacterium UBA5343 | reverse complement strand
CAGTGTTTTAATATTTCTAATGAGATATCTTGGAGCATCTTTTCAATATTATTGAAATATGGCATAAAATGATCCTCTGAGAGTTCTTTACCAAAAATTCTTATCATAATTTCATCAATACCAAGTCTGGTGATATTTTTTTCTTTAGCTAATTTTTTAGCAAAAGTTGTCTTACCAACACCTAAAAAACCATATGTGAAATATATTTTTTTCATTTTATTACCTCGCTAGCTCGCAAAATATGATAACATTATACAACCGAGCACCATTACTAAACCTGCAATCTTATTTGTTTTGTCTGTAAAGTTCACAAGTTTGTTATACATAACAATAATTAATGGAGTTAAGCTGGTTATTGTTGAGACATAAGCTGGGTTATCAACCATTATGATAGCTTTATTTCTAAAAAACATTGATAAGATTATAAACCCAATAATTAATACACCTGCTGTTAGAGTGTTTGATTCAAACACAGGCTTAAAGGTTTCTTTACTAAAACCATTTTTATATGCGAAATATACTAAATTAATTAAACCAGCGATTAAACTAGAAAAGAAAATATAATGGATTACAGCTGATGTAGTTCCATCGCTTGTTAAAAACATTGATTTACCACAGATATCAATCAGGATACTACAGATATAAATACCAACGCAATATTTAAAAAGTTTTTTGCTTATTCTATCATTTTTGAAGAAGAATAAAGATATCACAACAAGCAACATTGCTGATAATACGCCAATTAGTTTTTGTTGGTTTTCTAATAGAGCTATAAATGAAGATGGAGCTATCATCCACCAAATTATCATTGAGACTACTAAATATAAAGGTCTTGCTCTTGATAGAGGGCCTCCTCCAAATCTTGCAATACCATTTTGGGTTGAGTTATCTAGATAGGCAATGATACAGCCCATAATCACTATATAAATATAAAATACTGGATTGGGTTGAAAATGGGTTAATAACATTAATGGTAAAGCGACAATAGCAGTGCCAATGCCTCTATATAACATCAAGATAGTTGAATTAATTTTGAAATGCTGGTTCAGAACACTAAAACCAGTAATTGCCAGTAGACATGATAACGAATATAAAACCCAAGACATAGAAAATTACCTTAATTTAATTAAACTCTCGAGTAAGATTGTAAACTAATGTGATTAAAATGCAGTTAACCACACTCAGTGTGGGATATGCTTGGCATGGAACCTTTATAAGCTATAATCATAATCTTTGCCGATTATGCGTTCTGATTGTTTTGGTTTGGAGAGTTGTTTAAGTTCGTTTAAGAACTTTCTATATTCGGTTTCATTATGATATATTTTATATCCGAATGGTCGTTCTTCTTCTCTTAATTCTTCTATATATTCATCTTCACCCTCTAAAATTTCAATACCCTCTTGAGATGATGATTCTGCGATAGTGAATACACCATTTTCATCTTTATATGTTCCAAGTCCACCAGTATTTACTGTGCTTTGGGTGATTTTTTCTTTATTCTCTGCCCATAATGCTTCTTTAAATTGTTCAATAGTGAAATCTAATGGATTATCTTGAGAATTATTAAATCCATTTAATCTACTGATTAATTGACAGCTATTATCGGCTCCAAATTGATTTTGTTCAGGATTAGATTTTAACTTCCAATCAGGTAAGATTGCTGAAATGGCATCTCTTAATTCTTTTGGTGCTTGTGAGCCATAAGAATTGTGATAGATTGCTTCTTTGGTTGCAGGATTGGTGACTAATGATACAGCATGATCAATATCACCTTCCATTAATGGAATTTCTAAGATGATATTTTGAGCCTCATTTTTATTTTCTGCTAAATGATTGCAAAAGATTTTAATTCTCTCTTTGGAATAAAAACTAGAATAATTATCTTCATTTTCTATTTTGTAAGTTTTGGTAAGGCTAAATTTCTCAAAAGGAATCGCCCCCTTATTTACTAAATAGCTTTCTACAATGGATGCAACCTCTTGACTTATTGATGTTTCTTTATTGAAGAAATTTTCTTTTACTTGTTCTTCCATAGAGTTTGATGCTGGAATATCTGGGAGGACTTCCATACCTTCTGGGATTTCATTATGTTGAATATCAACTCCTATATTTTGCAATTCACCAGCTGATAATTCATCTGAAGGAGTTGTTTTGGGTGTGGAGCTTTTACGACCTCTAAGTCGGTTTATGATATCCATGACCATATTAAATATTCCTAATAACTTACAATATCAGCATTATATCATATTGATAATTAAAATGGAATTAAATAATAGATTTATGGAAGTTGAGCAGTTCTTCATAAGTGTTAAAATGCATTACATCTTTTTGGATGGCTTTATACCAATCTTTCTTTAAGCAACCTTGCCCAATAAGAATTGTATTAACTCCTGCTGAGTTTGAAGCTTTGAAATCTGCTAACCCATCACCAATATACCAAATATTTTCTTGATTTATTTCGTAATCTGTATTTTCTAAAGCTTTAAATATAGGGTCTGCGGCAGGTTTGTTATTTTTTGTAGTCCCATTTCCTAATATTTTTATAAAATTAGTATTAGGGAAATGCTTTTTTGCTTCATAGTCTAATAGTGACTGTTCTTTATTTGATACAATATAAACTTCTATATTATTATTTTCTAAAAACTCTACATAATTTATAGAGTTTAATAGAGGTTTAGCTAAATGGGTGGTTTTATTTTTATAATTGTCTACATATTCTTGATAAGCTTCTTTATAATCATTCCCGAAATAATTTGGAAAATTTTCTTTGAGAGATATCACGGGATTGTGATATTTTTTCTTGGTGATTTTCCACTCTTCTTTCCCATATTTTTTAAGTACTGGTTCTAATGCATTTACGAAAGCTGGTCTTGAGTTAGCTAGAGTTCCATCCCAATCGAAAATTACAGCCTTTGGATTTTTTATTATCATATGATTATTCCTTTATAAAATATCAAAATCTAATATCAATGGTAAATGGTCTGATATATTTGTATCAAGAACTTTAAAGTCGTTTACCTTTATTTTATCGCTTACAAATATGTAATCAACAACGGAACTCTCTCTATCACTGCCTCTGGTTGTTTTGATATTATATTTTGTAGAAAGATTTTTTAGATGTACATCTATCATTTTAATGCTTTCACTTTCAGGCAAAAGATTAAAATCACCAACTATAATTACAGGTATGTTATCTTTTTTGACTTCATCTATTAAAGATTTTGACTGGTTTATAGTTCTATTATCTCCTAGTCTAGTTCCGTTCCATATACCATGTATATTTATAACTTTTAACCGTTTATTGTCTGAATAATTTAGAACTGTTACCTGAAAGCTCCTACACCAGTCATGTTCTTTAAATTTTGTAGCATCAAAACCATATGAGTAATTATTATAATAAAAATTATTTGAAGCTCTCTGAATAGGTAGCTTAGATAATATTTGGGTTCCTTGTTCAACATCACCACCAAAATCTAGATAGGTATTACCATTTTTTGTTATCTCTTTTGTTATGAAAAGAGGTGCAAAAAATTCATATTTATGAGTATCATTCAAATTATTCTTAATATCTGCGCCTATTCGATATTGTTTATATACATTATTATCAAAAGGTCTCATGCTTTCTTGTAAAGCTATAATATCGCTCTTTTCTTCATTTAAAAACTCTAAAACCTCTTTGGTATTATCTATTTTTATTCCTATATTTAAACTAATTAAC
This sequence comes from Alphaproteobacteria bacterium UBA5343, assembly GCA_002410125.1. Taxonomy (GTDB): domain Bacteria; phylum Pseudomonadota; class Alphaproteobacteria; order RF32; family UBA5343; genus UBA5343. The sequence goes on along the minus strand of DHQH01000101.1, from coordinate 15,010 downwards.
TTCATATGATTATTCCTTTATCATCGGCTTTGATGGTGATTTGATCGGTTAGATTACCATCGAGGATTTTCATTGCTAAGTTATTTTCAATTTCGGTTTTGATAAGTCTTTTTAATGGTCTTGCACCATAGACTGGGTCATAGCCATTGGTTGCTACATAATCATAAACCGAATCATCAATATTTAATTTTAAGCCTTGGGTTTCTAATCTTTTTTCTAATTTGTTGATTTGGATTTTGGCAATATCTTTGATATGCTCTTTGCCTAACCTATGGAATAGTAAAATCTCATCAAGACGATTTAAAAATTCTGGTCTGAATTTGGATTTGACAATATCCATAACATCATTTTTAACGATATTCACATCTTCACCATCAGCAAGATTGGACATTAAATCCGCACCGAGATTGGAAGTCATAACAATGATAGTATTTCTGAAATCAACTATTCTACCCTGCCCGTCTGTTAATCTGCCATCATCTAAAACTTGGAGTAAAATATTGAAAATATCTGGATGGGCTTTTTCAACTTCGTCAAATAGTACGACTTGATATGGGCGACGACGAATGCTTTCGGTTAGTGCTCCTCCTTCATCATATCCAACATAACCTGGAGGGGCTCCGATTAATCTGGCAACAGAATGTTTCTCCATATATTCACTCATATCAATTCTCATAATTGCAGATTCATCATTAAATAAAAATTCTGCAAGAGATTTGGTGAGTTCTGTTTTACCAACCCCAGTTGGACCTAAAAATAAGAATGAGCCGATTGGTTGGCTTTCATCTTGAATACCAGAACGAGAACGGCGAACGGCATTAGCAACAGCAGAGATGGCTGCTTTTTGCCCGATTAGTCTCTTGCCAATGACTTCTTCCATTTTTAGAAGTTTTTCTTTTTCTGAAGATAGCATTTTATCAACTGGAATACCTGTCCAACGAGAGACAATATTTGCAATATCATTTGAAGTTACCACTTCATCAGTTTCTTGGCTTTCATTAGATATTTTTTCAGCTTCGACTAACTTTCTTTCTAATTCTGGGATAGTGCCATAACGAAGTTTTCCAGCTTTTTCTAAATCGCCTTCTCGCTCTGCTCTTTCAACTTCTATTTTGGCTTTATCTAGGCTTTCTTTTACATCGGTAATGCTTGCAACAGAGAGCTTAGCTTTGTTCCATTTTTCTGTTAGTAATTTGGATGTTTTTTCAAGCTCTTTGATTTCTGATTTGATAATTTCTAATCTTTCTTTAGAGGCTTTGTCTTTTTCTTTTTTTAAAGCTTCAAATTCGATTTTTAACTGCATTAAATTACGATCGATTTTATCTAAATCTTCAGGCTTCGAATCGAATTTCATTCTAATGCCACTAGCAGCCTCATCCATTAAGTCAATTGCTTTATCAGGTAAGAATCTATCAGAAATATAACGATTAGATAAGGTGGCGGCCGAGATAATCGCAGTATCAGAAATTCTAACTCCGTGGTGGAGTTCAAACTTTTCTTTAATTCCACGAAGAATTGAGATGGTGTCTTCTACAGTTGGCTCGCTTACGAATATGGTTTGGAAACGACGCGCTAAGGCTTGATCTTTTTCGATATATTTTCGGTGTTCGTTTAGAGTGGTTGCGCCAACACAGTGAAGTTCACCACGAGCAAGGGCTGGTTTTAATAGATTTGATGCATCCATTGAACCCTCCGCTGCACCTGCTCCGACAATAGTATGTAACTCATCGATGAATAAGATTATTTCACCATGAAGAGAATCAATTTCTTTTAATACAGCTTTTAATCGTTCTTCAAATTCACCTCTAAATTTTGCACCAGCAACCAAGGCTCCTAAATCAAGAGATAATAGTCTTTTTTGCTTTAAGCTTTCTGGTACATCGCCATTTACAATCCTGATTGCTAAACCTTCAATGATTGCGGTTTTACCAACACCAGGCTCACCAATTAGGACGGGATTGTTTTTAGTTCTTCTTGATAAGACTTGAACAGTACGGCGAATTTCTTCATCTCTGCCAATTACAGGGTCAATTTTTCCATCTCTAGCACGAGCGGTGAAATCAATGGTATATTTCTTCAAGGCTTCAAAGCTATCTTCGGCATCTGGACTTTCGGCTGTTCTACCTTTTCTTTGTTTGTTAATAGCTTTGTTTAAGGCTTTTGCATCTAGTCCTGATTTAGTAAGAATACCATCAGTTTGTAAAGATAGACTTTGGAGTATTCGCTCTGCACTGATATATTGATCCTTTGTTGTATCTGATAACTCCTCTGCTTTGTTTAGAATATTGGTAAATTCTTGAGAGAGATGAGTTTGAACTGAATCACCAGTAATTACAGGAATTTTAAATAATTCTTTTTCTGTTAAATCAGCTATCTTGCTTAAGTTGGCATTTGATGCTTTTAAGATGTCTGTTATATAATTTGTTCTATCATCTAACATTGTTTGCAATAAATGTGATGGGCTTACGAATTGATGCTTTTTATATGTGGCTAAATTTATAGCATCTTGGATTAATGCTTTTGATTTATTGGTGAATTTTTCAATATTAAACATAGCTTTTACCCTTTGTTGTAATGATTATTACTTTATAATAATATAGGGATTGTTATTTTGTCTTTTCAAGGACTTTATAACATTATTTTTTAGTCAAAGCTGGTTTTAGAGAAATCACCGTGATTTCAGATGGGGCTAATAGTCTGATTTTAGGTCCCCAATATCTAACACCTCTGCTTACATATATTTTGGTGTTATCTTTTTCATATAGTCCAGCAAGATAACCCAGATTTCCTTTTTGGGTTGGGTATTGGAATGGGAATATCTGTCCACCATGAGTGTGCCCTGATAGCACCAAGTCATAAGCATTAACTGTATTATCTCCCATTACTTTTGGTTGGTGCGATAATAAAATCTTATAGGTATCGTTTTTAGATGACTTTAGAGATTTCTTGATATCTGGTCTGGATAGTATTGAAGATGAATAATCTGTTATACCTCCAATATATAAATTTAATTTTTCAAAAAGTTTTCCTGAGTTTAATAATAAGTTGAAATTATCATTTTTAGAGAAATAACTAGTGCTAGAGCTAAAACCTGAATAAGTTTCATGATTACCTAAAACAACATAATTCCCATAAGTTGATTTTGTTTGTGATAGTTTATCTAGCTTTTTAGTTACTTTGTTGGCTTTATCATCTAAAACATCACCTGAATATAATATAAAATCTGCTTTTTCATTATTAACTTTAGCAACTAGTTTCTCGATATAATTATCAGAGACTGATCTGTTAATATGTATGTCTGCCAGTGAAACTAATTTTAGTTCTTGATTAATATTCTTGTCATAGATTTCAATATTTTTTATATCTGCCATTTTATTGGCTGAAATAAATGCAAACATGATGAGTAATGAGGTGAAAATGATACTATATTGATTGACTTTTTTTAGAGCATTTTCATCCGATGGGTGAGGTAACTTATATAGAACAGAAACACCTATTTTCTTAATACCCCATAATAGGAACCAAAACAAATCCCTGATGAAATGAACGAAAAATAAAATTATAACAAATGGAAATAATAGATAGATGATATAATCTATTATCATAATCGCAATTTCATTATCAATATGATTGGTCATAAAATAATATATGAAAGGCGAAAACCAAGATATGAGTAATGCAAAAAATGCTAAATATCTTTTGGTCTTATTTATTTTTAGACAGCTAAATAAAGTTCTATATGAAATAACACTACAAGATATAGCAATGATGATATAAGCTATTAAAAATGGCATAGTTTTTCCTATTATTTTTGTTTTGTTAGATAGATAAAATATTTATCTAATTTTTCTGATTGTTCTACCCTATTCCAACCTTTTAATTCTCCACCTTCAGTTAGTTTTTTTCTAAGGGACTCTCTATCTTGATGAATTGTTTTACAAATGATAATTTTATCAATGTTTCTTGATTGTAATAATTCAGTGTGATTGGTTGTTTCTGGATTATCAAAAATATCATAAGTATAGATTATTCCATCAGCATTTCTATGATGTGGTGAGCCGATGACTTTATATCCTTTATGCCAAGCATAATATAGCGAAGACCAAAAACTAGCTAAAAGAGTTTTTTGGGATGGTTCTATCTCTTGTAGCATTAATGATACTGGGCAAGTTTCTTTTGCTGTTTGTTTATTGTTATAATCAGAAAAATTTTTAAGAACAAGTAAAATTAAGAGGTAAGCAATTATCGTGATTAGAAGCTTTTTAGAATCGATATATGGAATCGATAAAGCAATCATATAAATTGAAATTAATTGTAAAAATGCCATACATCTGATGCTATAAATTGTTAGCGGTAAAAAGAGTAAAAATGAAATAAGCAGATAAGAATTTTTTTTCTTCGAATCAAACATCAAATAAATGGCAATTAGTGGCATTATGAAATATTTGACTTTTAATACAACTTTCTCTTCTGCTACGAGTGGAAAGAAAATTTCTGATAATCTTGGATGTGCTTCAACATAAGGCCCATAGAAAAAATTCGGGAAAATTAGGTATAATATGATAGCAGAAGCTAACCCTGAAATTATAAGAGATGGGTAATTATTTTTATATCTTATAATAAAGGATATTCCTAAAATTAAAGCGGCAATCAAAATATGCGGTAAAGCGATACGGTCATAAGCAACTATCTGTAGTGTATTATGCTCTAAAAGAACTGCAATCATTGTAAAAATTGTTAGTGATTTGGAGAATATAATAAATTCTTTGGTTTTATTTTTATTAATTGCGTTAAACATAAAAAATAGAGTTGAAGATAAAACAACTATCAATCCTTCCATGCCAATCCAAAGTGAAATAGCGGATAGTAAACCAATTACAAATACTGATTTGTTAGTGATTGAGAGTAAGATGATAAGATTTAGAACAAAGAGATGTAATGAATGATGATCTGCTCTACCGAAACCATTATAACCAAGATAATATGTGGCTGTGATGACTGCGAATAAATAACCTAGAGCTTCTTTATATGAGAAATTTTTATTGATAAATATGACTGATATTATGATGGACAAATATAAAAGTAATTGTGAGATTATAAAGCCTGAAATATCAATAGAATCGTGTAAATTAAAATTAGTAATGCTCTTTGTTATTTTAGTAAGACCGATTAATAACGCATCAAAAGGCATAGTCCAATGAGTATCAGTGCCAAATGGAGCATTGGCAGAATTTAGATGATGAGTATAGGAGGTATTATTTTCTAACCTTTCTTCAACTCTTAGCATTCTAGCATAACCATCTGCATCAGTTTGTAATAACATATTGTTATTTTCTTCCATATGAGACATAAATGCATTTGAGATTAGTATTAGTGAGACAATAATAGTTGTGAAAATTAATAAAATATTTGATAATTTATTAGGCATATTTTTACTCTTTATCATCTAGCTTAATTTTATTTTTGAAATTCTAGGCATCTAGTGATGCCTAATAAATCTTTATATGATGAGTTTAGAATAAAACCCTCTTTAGTAAAAATGTTTTTTACATCTTGTTCTTGATTAATTCCAATTTCTAAGAATATCAAGCCATTATCAGATAGCACTTCATTTAAAATCTTAGATAATCCACGATAAAAATCTAATCCATCTTCTCCCCCATCAAGAGAAATATTAGGATCATATTCTTTTACATCAATGTCTAATTCTTCAATATCTTTGGTTGGAATATAAGGAGGATTTGAAGTGATAATATCAAATTTTTCAGATAAAAAATTATGATTAAAAATACTATCATTGATAAAATCTATTCTATCATAAACATTATTTATTTTGGCATTTTGTTTAGCGACTTTGATGGCTTCTTTACTAATATCAATTGTGGTGCCTTTTGCTTGGTTTAATTTTGATAAAAGGGTGATGATAATGCAGCCAGATCCTGTACCAATATCTAAGATATTTTTAGCGTTATCTGCTTTATTTAATACCGCTTCAATTAAAGTTTCAGTATCTGGTCTTGGTGATAGGTTATGAATAGTGTCAATAAAAGATAAATCCCAAAATTCTTTTTTACCGATGATTTTAGATACTGGCTCTCCTTTTATTCTTCTTGCAACTAATTCATCTATTTGTTTATTTTGAGTATTAGTAATTTCTATATCATCTTTTAGATAGATATCATTATAATCAAGTCCTAAAGCATAAGAGATTAGCAATCTAGAGGTTAATCTTGGATTATCATCTTGAAGCTTATTAATTATTTGATTAATTTTGTTGTTTATTAATATTTTCATTACTATAATCTTCCTGATTGTTTTTTATGGGAAGTTAAATATGAATAAGAATATATCTGTTGTTATCGTTTCTTACAATAGTAAAGATGTGATTACTCAATGCATTAAATCTGTTAGAGATTTTTGTGAAGAAATTATTGTTGTTGATAATGCTAGTATTGATGATAGCGTAAAAACAATTAAACAATTCTGTAAAAAAGTGAAGATAATAGAAAATGATAAAAATATTGGATATGGCAGAGCTTGTAATCTTGGTATCAAAACAGCCAGTAAAGAATATGTAGCAATTGTTAACCCTGATACGACCATAAAAAAAGATATATTTACTCCTCTTATTCATAATTTTATTGATGATTGTGTATTTATGGCAGCACCTATTTGTTATAGACCTAATGATAATAATAAAATACGAACAGCTAATAGATATTTGAATAAATGTGAAGCAACAGAAATTGATAGAGGTGTTTATGATGCTAAATTCATTAGTGGAGCTTTTTTTGTTATCAATAGAGCTAAATGGATGAAGCTTGGTGGATTTGATGAAAATATATTTTTATTTTATGAAGATGACGAAGTTTGCAAAAATGCCCTTAAAAACGGTTATAAATTGATTATTGATAAAAAAATATCTGTAAAACATGAAAGTGGTACAGGATGTGGTAACAGTCAAAAAGTATATGCTATAAAAGACTGGCATACAGAATGGTCTAGATTATATATTCATAAGAAATATAAAAATAGAAACATCGCCCTTTGGAGGTTTATTAGAAATGTGTCTTCAGCTATATTCAACTTATTAATATTAAGAACATCTTTTGTAAAAAAATGTATAATTAGGGCTAATGCTAACTTTAGTTTCTTACAAAATAAATCTTGCTTTAATCCTGATGGCAGTGGTTATTTACCATAGTAAAAAAATAGCCCTCTTATTTGAGGGCTTTATTTTTATCCTAGTTCTGCAAGTTTTGCGGCTTGATCTTCGGTAATTAATGCTTCTATTACTTCGTCTAAACCAATGCCTTGCATAATATCTTCTAACTTATAAAGTGTTAGGTTAATTCTATGGTCTGAACATCTGCCTTGTGGGAAGTTATAAGTTCTAATTCTCTCACTTCTATCCCCACTTCCAACTTGGCTTTTGCGGCTTTCTGCATAGGCTGCATCTTTATTTAACCTTTCAGTTTCATAAAGTTTAGCTCTTAGCATTTTCATCGCTTTTTCTTTGTTTTTATGCTGAGATCTACCATCTTGACATTGCACTACAGTATTAGTTGGAATATGAGTAATACGGATTGCTGAATCGGTTTTGTTAACATGCTGACCACCTGCACCAGATGCACGGTAAGTATCAATCCTTAAATCACTAGTATTGATTTCGATATCTACATCTTCGGCTTCTGGTAAAACTGCAACTGTTGCAGCTGAGGTATGGACACGACCTTGAGATTCAGTTTCTGGAACTCTTTGCACCCTATGAGCCCCTGATTCAAATTTTAGTTTAGCAAATACATCAGAACCAGTGATAGAGGCTGAGGCTTCTTTATAACCACCAAGATCATTCTCATTTACATCTAGAACTTCAAATCTCCAACCCTTGGTGCTGGCATATCTTTCATACATTCTAAATAAATCAGCAGCAAATAATGCAGCTTCATCACCACCAGTGCCAGCTCTTACTTCAAGGATAGCATTTTTATCATCTGCATCATCTTTTGGTAAGAGTAAGATTTTGACTTGTTTTTCTAAAGCTGGAAGCTTGTCTTTTATTTCTCTTAACTCTTCAGAAATCATATCTTTCATATCTTTATCTAAAGAGGTATCTTCTAACATTAGTTCGGCATCTTCTTTTTCAGATAATGCTTTTTTATACTCATTTACCCCTTCAACGATAGGAGATAATTTTGCAAGTTCTTTATTCATTTTTACCAAATCATTTGATGACAAATCACCTGATGATAAAAGTGCTTGCAATTCTTCAAATCTATTTACAACATTATCTAGTTTTTCTGCAAAACTCATTTATTATTATCCTCTTATTTCTTTGATTAGTTCTGAGACTTTTACTTCTTTTTGAGTGCCTTCGTCAAGGTTTTTTAATATTACTGTCTCTTTAGCGACTTCATCCGCACCAATAATAATTGCATATTTAGCATTCATTTTATCTGCTTTAATCATTCTTTTTTTCATATTACCTGTATATGATTGCTCAGTAATAATGCCTGAAGTTCTTAGGATATAAGCAACCTCCATTGCCTCTAACATAACATCACTACCAGTTGGAATGATTACAGCTTCAACAGGCTTTTTAATATCTTCTTTTAGCATCATAGCTAATCTTTCAATACCACATGCCCATCCAATCCCAGCGGTTTTAGCACCACCCATTTGCTCTACAAGTCCGTTATATCTACCACCAGCTAAGACTGTTCCTTGAGCACCTAAGCAGTCGGTTGTAATTTCAAAAACAGTGTGATCATAATAATCAAGACCACGAACTAATCTTTCATTTACTTTATATTCAATATTTAGCCTATCTAAGCCTTCTAAAACAAGCTTGAAGAATTCTTTTGATTCAGCATTTAAATAGTCACCAAATTTTGGTGCATTTTCAACAATTGTTTTGTCTTTTTCATCTTTTGAATCTAAAACTCTTAGAGGGTTTTTCTCTAATCTTTCTTTACTATCATTAGATAAACCATCTAGATTCTCTTTTAGATAAGCAACTAATTCATCTCTGTAATTATCTCTTGACTCTTTATCTCCGAGTGAATTGATTTCAACAACGACATTACCTCCCAAATCAAGATAGTTTACAAAGTTATAAGCTGCTGCAATAATTTCAATATCAGCTTGTGGAGTTTCTACCCCGATTAACTCCATACCAAATTGAGTGAATTGTCGCTGTCTTCCTTTTTGAGGTCTTTCATACCTAAACATTGGACCGTGATAAAATAACTTAACTGGTAAGTTTTGTTGCATACCTTCTGAGATATATGAACGAACAACACCGGCTGTTCCTTCTGGTCTTAGAGTTAGGCTTTCGCCACCTCTATCTTCTAGACAATACATTTCTTTGGTAACAATGTCTGAGGTTTCTCCAAGATTTCTTGCAAATACATTTGTAAACTCAAAAATTGGAGTTTCGATTTCTTCAAAGCCAAATGATTGCGCAACTTTGCTTGCTTTTTTTATAATTTCATTGTGAGCTCTTTTTTTATCTCCGTATAAATCATAAGTTCCTCTGACTGTTTGTAATTTTTTCATTTTATCCTACCTTTACTTTTTCTTCTACCAGTTCTTTTACAACTGGAATGATGTCTTTATCTTTTATTTTTCTATTTTGTTTACCATCGATATAGAGCATATTTTCATCGCTATTACCGCCGCAAATTGCAATATCTGCCTCTCTTGCTTCTCCTGGACCATTTACAATACACCCCATAATAGCTACAGTTAAATTATCTGTAATGTGGGCTAATTCATTTTCTAGTTTTGCAACTGTTCTGCAAACATCAAAACCTTTTCTAGCACATGTTGGACAAGAAACAATTCTAACTCCACGATGTCTTAAATCTAATGCTTTTAGAATTTCAAAACCAGCTAGAACTTCTTCTTTTACATCGGCTGATAATGAAACTCTTAGGGTATCGCCTATACCTTCATATAGCAAACTACCAATTCCAAGAGCAGATTTAATAGTCCCTGCTCTGAGCCCTCCGGCTTCGGTGACACCTAGATGGAGTGGGTAATCACATTTTTTAGATAACTCTCTATAAGCTGCCATTGTCATTAAAGTATTTGACGATTTTACACTGATTTTGAAATTTGTAAAATCACAATCCTCTAACATTTTTGCTTGAGTGATTGCGGATTCAACCATTGCTTTGGGACATGGTTCACCATATTTTTCGAGTAGGTTTTTTTCTAGTGATCCACCGTTCACACCAATTCTGATTGAACAGCCATAATCTTTTGCTGCTTTTACAACTTCTTTTACTCTATCCATAGAGCCAATATTGCCTGGGTTTATCCTTAAGCATTTAGCTCCGGCAATTGCGGCTTCAATTCCTCGTTTATAATGGAAATGAATATCTGCAACAACTGGAATATTTACATTTTTTATAATCTCTTTTAGAGCATAAGTGGAATCTTCATCAGGACATGATACTCTGGTAATATCACAGCCAACTTCTTCCATTTGTTTTATTTGTTCAATGGTTTCTTTTGCATTAGATGTCAGGGTATTGCACATTGATTGCACTGTGATTGGATTGTCTCCACCAACTAGCACATCACCAACTGATACCACTTTTGTTTTTCTTCTTTTTATATTTTTATAATCACTCATCTTATAGCTCCATAAAAAAAACAAAAATGCAGAGAATTTATATTTTCTCTGCATAAAATTGCACCGCTCAAACTATATATGAACGGTGCTTATATCTAATGATCTTTTTTAAATAAATTATCTTCGTTTAGAGGATATTCTTTTCTAACTGCTCCTGATGGACCAATAGCTGCCATCTCGTCTCCATCAATAGAGATGATTAAAGCTCCAGCATTACCTGTTGATACTACAAGATCATCTTTATTTGGTGCATAAAAAACATCTCCCTCTTTCATAATTCTAGTTAAGAATACTTCATCAGCATTTTTAACTTCTACCCAAGAAGTTGTTGTAGCTTTAATTGTCATTTCTGAATCATCTTTATATTTAATACCAAATTCTTGAGGAATGTGAGGTTTTTCTTCAACTTTAACCTCTTCTTCTTGATCTTCTTTTGGAGTTTCTTCAACCTCTTCTACTTCTTTAGTAGCTTCATCCATAATTTCTACTTTGATAGTTTCTTTATTTTCTGTTTCCACTTCTACAACTTCAGCGACTGGGGCTGGAGTTAATTTTTCAGTAGTCTCCATTGCTTCTTCTTTTTTGTTCGCTACTTCTGTGAATTTTTCTTCTTTAGTTTCTAATTTTGTTTCAGATACTTCTTCATCAACTTCTTCAACTATTACTTCTTCACCATCTTCATCAATGATAGCTGCTTCATCTGTAGCTTCATCAGCAACTGTTTCTTCAATAGTTGTTTCTGGCTCTGTGATGATTACATCTTCGTCAGTATTTGAACTAAATGAACTCCAAATTGCATATATAAAAATTACTAAAACTACACCAATGATAACATAGTTAGAGTTTGGTTGAATTTCATCACTTTCTGGAATTGGCATATCTAAAGCTTTTTTAGGTGAGATTTGTTCTTTTTGCTCTTCTTTAAATTTACCAACTATTTCTTCAGAATTAAGACCTAAATATTCGGCATAGGTTTTTACAAATCCTGCAGCATAAGGACCGGTTGGTAATTCTTCAAAATCACCATTTTCAATCGCTTCTAAATATACGACCCTGATTTTTAGGTTTTTTGAAACAGTTTGAATTTTCTGTCTTTTTTTCTTTCTGGCTTCAATAATTATGTTACCAACTTCTGATGGACTTACTGTTTCTTGTTCTTCTTTGTTATCCTTTGTTGTCACGTTACACCTACTAATAATTTTTGGTTGTTATAATGGGGTTTAATAGAATATAGCAATATTATTATATTAAATACAAATATTTTTTTTAGATTTTGAATAAAAATGCTATATTTTTTATCAATTTATTTCAATATTATGGTCATATGCATAAGAAATTAATTGTGGTCTTAGGGTTCTGGCTGATGATTTTAGAAGAGTTAATACATAATCTTCTAGCTCATTAACTCTAATAGATCTTAGCATTGCTTTTACTCTACCATAAGATGCACCAGACATAGATAAATGCCTGTATCCAAGACCTATTAAGGTCATAGCTTCAATTGGTTGGGATGCCATATCACCACAAACAGAACAGAAAATTCCATATTCATCACATTGTTTAACAATTTCTCTTAACATAGATAAGAATGACGGTGATAATACAT
>DHQH01000101.1:845-2592 GCA_002410125.1 Alphaproteobacteria bacterium UBA5343 | reverse complement strand
ACATCATAGCGGTTAAGCAGTCTTGGATTACCACGATCACAAGCAAAGGCAAATTGAGTTAAGTCATTTGTTCCAACTGATACAAAATCTATTTTATCTGCAATAGTTGGAAGTTGAAAGATGAGAGATGGCACTTCCATCATAACACCAATTTTAATTGATTTTGGAGTTTTATTACCAAGAGATTTTTCTTTATCTAACTCCATAAATAATGTTTCTCTTGCATCATCTAATTCTGATGCCTCAGTTATCATTGGGAACATTATATATAAATCTTTATCTATAGCCCCTCTGATCAAGGCTCTAATTTGTTTTCTAAGCACTGCCCTTCTATCAAGGGTAATCCTAATAGACCTCCAACCCATAGCTGGATTTTCTTCATCAACATTATTCCAATATGGTAATAATTTATCTGAACCAACATCTAAAGTTCTAAAAATAACCTTCTTTTTACCGGCAACATCAAGTAATGATTTATAATGCTCAGCCTGCTCTTGAACTGTTGGCATTTTATGACTTACCATGAATGGAATTTCTGTTCTGTAAAGCCCTACTCCATCACATTTTGTATCTTTGATATAGTCAAAATCAAGAGCTAAACCAATATTCACATAAGTACCAATAGTTACTTTATCTAAAGTTTTTGATGGTAGTTTTACAAGCTCTTTTAATTTTTCTTTTTGAGCTTCAATTTCTCTTAATTTGAGTTTGAATTGTCCTTCAATTTGGAATGATGGGTTGACATAGATGATAGCATCATCACCATCAATGGCAATTTTATCGCCAGTTTTCATCACCTCAAAAATATTTTTAACTTTGGAGACTACTGGAATACCTAGAGCCTTTGCTACAATACAAACATGCATTGTTGGGGTGCCTTCTTCTAGGATTAAACCTGTTATTTTAGAAGTATCATAATCAATTAAATCGGCTGGCCCCATAGTTTTAGCAATGATAACAATATTATCCATATTTTGAGTGTCTATTTTTTCGACATCACCAGCTAGATAGGCTTGTAATCTATCTGCTACATCTCGAAGGTCGTGAAGTCTTTCTCTTAAATATGAGTCATTGGTTTTGGATAACATCTCCCACATTGCTTCATAGGCTCGCTCTACAGCTGCTTGAGCTGTTAAACCACCGTTTATTTGTTCAGCAATACGGTTAAACCATCCCTTATCTTTGGCAAACATTTTATAAGAATCTAAAATATCTAAATGCTCACCTTCCCCAAGTTTTGCTTCTGATAGTTTATCATCTAGGTCTTTATTCATAGCTTCAAAAGCGGTTTCTAATTTTTCTAATTCTTCATCAATATTTTCGTGAAAAATGTTGGTGATTGGTTGCATTCTTCTATGGACAACTGCTTGCCCTAAACCATAACCACGACTAAGAGATATACCTTTATATTTTTCTTTTTTGATAATTTCTTTTTTAGTAACATTACTTTCTTTTAAGCTCAACATTTCATTAGTTAGAAGTAATTCAGTTAGAAAGATTGCAATGTTTTCAAGAATCGTTTTTTGTGATTGCGTAAATTCTTTTCTTTGCTTATTTTGGATAACTATCACACCTAGATTTTTATCTTCTTTTGTGAGTGGTATTCCTAAAAAGGAGTTAAAAACCTCTTCACCTATTTCTGGTTTATATAAGAAGTTTGGGTGCTTCCAAACATCAGATACAGATAATTGTTCATTAGATGAAGCAATTAACCCTACTAAACCTTCAGTTAATTTTAGCTTAGTTT
>DHQH01000101.1:0-590 GCA_002410125.1 Alphaproteobacteria bacterium UBA5343 | reverse complement strand
TAAGCCCGTAGCTAGCGAAAAGTTCCAAATATTCATTATTGCAATTTATATATAGTGAACAAACATCTGCAGAAATATCTTGAGCAATATTTTTTACAAGTCTATTGATTTTTTTTTGAGTGGCTAGTTCTTGAGAAAATATATCTTCTAATCTCTTTGTTATCTTTTTAGCTTTTGCTGCGGATGTTAAGGACATAAATCAAACTTTCTTCATATAATTAATTTTTTCAGCTTTAAATTAAATATTTTCTATGAAATATTATTACAACATATAAGTTAATAAATGTTAAGGAGAATATAAAATGGCTAACAATTATCAAAGAGGCGATAAAGATACTAGACCTTGGGGAACATGGGAAGTTTTAGATAGTGGTGATAAACATTGCGTTAAAAGAATTATGGTAACCCCTGGAAATATACTATCTCTACAATCTCATAACCATAGAGCAGAGCATTGGATTATTGTGAAAGGTGAAGCAATTGTTACTCTTGGTGAAGATAAACTACCGAAAAAAGAAAATGAGTCAGTTTATATTCCTGTTGGACTAAAACACCGAATCCAAAATGATAGCAACGCAAATATGGAATTT
>DHQH01000032.1:27637-27764 GCA_002410125.1 Alphaproteobacteria bacterium UBA5343 | reverse complement strand
TTCAGACCCAACTTGTTGGGGTATTGGGGTTAATAATCATCTACATAAATGAAAATTCTTAGACAATTTTTAAAATATGTATTAGACTTTTGTTAGGTTGGTTTGAGATTCCTGCTTTCGCAGGAAT
>DHQH01000032.1:26081-27417 GCA_002410125.1 Alphaproteobacteria bacterium UBA5343 | reverse complement strand
CCTGCTTTCGCAGGAATGACGGGCAAGGGAAAAGGAGAATATATGATGAAGAAGAAAATTATTGCAGCTATTGTGGTGGTTGTTTTGATTGCGGTTGGTTTAATCTTTAACAATAGCAAGCAAGGTGATTTTTCAGAAAATGGTTTAGAAAAAGTTAGATTGGCTCAATTTGGACAATCTAAATTTTTACTTTATTTACCATTATATATTGCAATGGAAAAAGGATATTTTGAAGATGAAGGTCTTGATTTAGAGCTTTTATTTGCTGGTAATGATGATCAGATTTTTGCAGCAGTGATGAGTGGTTCGGCTGATTTCGGAATGGGTGATCCAGTATTTACGGCGATTGCTCAAGAAAAAGGTGCAAAAGCAAAAACAGTTGCAATGCTTATCACATCTCTTGGTCTTTCAGGCTATACTAATAATGATGATGTTAAAGAAATTAAAACTGAGAAAGATTTGGAAGGTTTAAGGCTTAGTTCTTTTCCTGAACCATCGACAACTTATACTCTTTTGAGTGAGATTATCAGAAATAATAATCTTAAAGATACTAAAATTGTGCAGGCTAGTTTTGGTGCCCAACTTGCATTGTTAGAAGCTGGAAAAGTTGATATTGCGGTTGATTTGGAGCCAACAGTTTCTATTGCGGAAGATAAAGGATATAGAGTGGTTTTCTCACTTACTCCATATACTCCAAAACAAGCAATAACAGGAATTACTGTTAAACAAAAAACAATAGATGAAAAACCTGAAACAGTTCAAAAAATGGTGAATGCTCTGCAAAAATCTTTAGCCCTTATGCAAGTTGATATTGATGAAACAATTAGAGTTGCAAAAATTATTTTCCCAGAGCTAAAAGAACAAGTGGTTGAAAATGCAGTTAATCGTATGATGGGTAAAGACATGTATCCTAACTCGCCAATTGTGATTGATGAATATTGGCAACAAACATTGAAAACTAGAGTTGATGCAGGAGATTTAAAAGAAACACAAAAAACCGCAAAAGCAGTTGATAATAGCTTCGCATTTAAAGCTTTTGAGTTATATGGGAAATAATAAATGACTAAGGTGATTAGTTTTAAGAATATCAAAAAATCTTTTGGGGATTTGGATGTTATTGATGATATTTCTATGCAAATAGAAGAGGGTAAGATTTATTGTATTTTGGGCTCTAGTGGTTGTGGTAAATCTACCTTTTTAGATATTGCTTCAGGGCAGCTTGATTTGGATGGTGGAGAGGTTAAATCTGATTTGGAAATTCCAGGCAAAGATTTGGGATATATGGTGCAATCAGATAGCTTGCTTCCTTGGCGAAGTGTTAGAGGAAATATAGACT
>DHQH01000032.1:7356-25842 GCA_002410125.1 Alphaproteobacteria bacterium UBA5343 | reverse complement strand
CGAAATATAGAACTTGCATTTGAATTATTAAAAGAAAAAGTAAGTAAATCTAAAATTGATAAAATCATAAAGACTGTGAAATTGCAAAAATTTGCAGATTATTTACCTAGCGAATTATCAGGAGGTCAAAGACAACGAATCGCATTAGCAAGAACTCTTGCTTATGAGCCGAAGCTTATTTTTCTTGATGAGCCTTTAGGGGCGTTAGATGTGGTGGTTAGAAAAGATTTAGCCAGTGTGATTAAGGAATATATCAAATCTAAAAATGCGAGTGCGATTGTGATTACTCATTCGGTAGAAGAGGCAGTTTATTTGGCTGATGAATTGTTTGTTTTAACTTCTCGTCCGTCAAAAATTTATAAGTCATTTTCTATTAATGATAAGCAAAGAGATAGCTATTATAAAAAGGTAAATGATGCATTAGAATCGGCAATTAGAATCGGAGAGGTGACAAATGGATAAAATAAAAAATGCTTTTATAATTTGTTTACCAGCAATATTATTCTTGGTTTTCTGGCAATATGTAGTTTCTGGTTCTGATGAATTAAAATTCTTATTTGCTTCTCCTGTTTTGGTTTTGAGTACTTTTATTGCAGAGATTGTGGATGTTGAAATTTGGAAAGATTTTGCAATTACTGCTTATGAAACTATTTGTGGTTTATTAATAGGTTCTATCTTGGGGACTGCTTTTGGAATTGCGATGTGGGGTAGTGAAAGATTAGAAAAAATCAGCAAACCTTATATTATAATATTAGGATCAATTCCTGTTTTTGCTTTGGCTCCAATGTTGATTATGTGGTTTGGGACAGGTTTGATGTCTAAGATTGTGATGGCCGCTTTTGCAACATTCTTAGTTTCAGTTATGCAGGCTTATGAAGGTGCGAAAGATGCTGGAGCTAGATATTTGAAATTTGCAAAAACTATTAATGCTTCAAATTATGATATTTCAAAAAAGATTATAATTCCTGGTAGTATTAGATGGGTGAAACTTGGCTTTAGAATGAATATTAGTTTTGCACTTTTTGGAGCTTTTATTGGGGAATTTGTGAGTTCAAATGCAGGGCTTGGACATTATATACTTAAAGCTGGGTCGTTATATGATATGCCAAGAGTGATAGTTGGTATCATAATTCTTTCTCTTACATCTTTTTTATTTCTTTTTATAGCTAATTTATTTTCTGACAGGTAGATTGTTTTATGAATTCTATAGTACCAATATTTTTGTTAGTTATTTCAAATGTTTTTATGTTTTTTGCTTGGTATGGACATTTGAATTTTAAGTCAAGTTCTATATGGATTGCAATATTTGTTAGTTGGGCAATAGCTTTGATTGAATATTGTTTCCATGTGCCAGCTAATAGAATAGGGCATCAGTTCTTTACAGCATCTCAACTAAAAATAATTCAAGAGATAATCACCCTTGTTGTGTTTGCTATTTTTTCAGTAACATATCTTAAAGAAGAATTTAAGTGGAATTACTTAGTTGGGTTTGTTTTGATGGTGTTATCTGCATTTTTTGTTTTTAAAAAATGGGATTGATAACTCTTTGTCTTTTTAACTAGTTTGAAGCTAATAAAATCATAGACTTTTGGTAAGAGTTCTTTTATTATGGCGGTTCGCACACCTAATTAGTTGGGAATTTATAAAACAAAGAAAGAGAATTTAAGAAAAATGATGAAAACGAATGATGTAAGAAAAACTTTTTTAGATTATTTTGAGAAGAATGGACATACAGCTGTTAAGTCTAGTCCATTAGTTCCTGATAATGATCCGACTTTAATGTTTACAAATGCTGGTATGAACCAGTTCAAAAATGTTTTTACAGGCAATGAAAAAAGAGATTACACAAGAGCCTGTAGTTCCCAAAAATGTGTGCGAGCGGGTGGAAAACATAATGATTTAGATAATGTGGGACATACAGTTAGACACCATACTTTCTTTGAAATGTTAGGTAATTTTTCCTTTGGTGATTATTTTAAGGAAGAAGCTATTTATTTGGCTTGGAATTTAATTACAAAAGAATATGGATTGCCAAAAGAAAAGCTTTTAGCAACGGTTTATCATACCGATGATGAAGCTTATGATTTATGGAAAAAAATCGCAGGTTTTGGCGATGATAAAATTATAAGAATTCCAACTAAGGATAATTTCTGGTCAATGGGTGATACTGGTCCATGTGGACCTTGTTCTGAGATTTTTTATGATCATGGTGATAAAATCTGGGGTGGAAGACCTGGAACTCCAGAAGAAGATGGTGATAGATTTATCGAGATTTGGAATTTAGTGTTTATGCAATATGAACAGCTTGCAAGTGGTGAGCAAATTAACCTTCCAAAACCATCAATTGATACTGGTATGGGGTTAGAGAGAATTGCTGCGACAATTAATGGTTCAAATGATAACTATACTACAGATACATTTGTTAACTTAATTAAAGCATCTGCTGATGTTTGTGGTAATGATGTTGATGGTACTCATAAAATATCTCATAGAGTGGTGGCAGATCATCTTAGATCTTCGGCATTTTTGATTGCTGATGGTGTGTTGCCGTCAAATGAGGGTAGAGGTTATGTGCTTCGTAGAATTATGAGAAGAGCTATGAGACATGCTCATATGATGGGATGTCAAGATCCTTTAATGCATAGGTTGGTTCCTGCTCTTGTTAGTGAAATGGGTGATCATTTCACCGAGCTTAAAAGAGCAGAAGCATTAATTACAGAAACATTAAAACTTGAAGAAGAGAGATTTAAAAATACTCTTGGTCGAGGTTTGAAACTTCTTGATGGTGAAGTTGAAGGTCTTGGTAGAGGACAAGCTCTTGATGGTGAGACTGCATTTAAGCTTTATGATACTTATGGTTTCCCATTAGATTTAACTCAAGATGTGTTAAGAGCAAAAGAAATTAAAGTGGATGTTGATGGTTTTAATAAAGCGATGGAAAGACAAAAAGAAGAAGCAAGAAAGGCTTGGTCTGGAAGTGGTGATGCAGGGACAGAAAAACTTTGGTTTGAGTTAAAGGAAGAATTTGGAGCTACTGAGTTTTTGGGATATAGCCAAGATAAGGCAGAGGCAGTAGTTCAAGCTATTGTTAAAGATGGCAAAAAAATAGAAGTGGCTAAAAAAGGTGATGAAGTTTATATCATTGCGAATCAAACTCCTTTTTATGGTGAATCTGGTGGTCAGGTTGGTGATCGTGGATTTATCTTTGGTGATGGGTTTGAGTTAGAAGTGAAAGATGTGAAAAAGCATGCTGATGGTTTATTTGTTCATCATGTGGATGTTGAAAAAGGTGAAGTTAAAGTTGGAGATGTAGCTGAGTTTGTTATAAATAGAGGTTATAGAAAAGATATTAAAGCTAATCATTCAGCAACTCATATTTTACAATTTGCTTTAAGAAGAGTTTTGGGTGAGCATGTTACTCAAAAAGGTTCTGAAGTGAGAGATGATGGTCTTAGATTTGATATTTCACATCCAAAACAAATTACAAAAGAAGAAATTCATAAAATTGAGAATTTAGTGAATGGCTTTATTAGGGATAATTGTGAAGTTAAAACTAAGATAATGAATCCAGAAGCGGCAGTTGAAGCTGGAGCAATGGCTTTATTTGGTGAAAAATATGGTGATGAAGTAAGAGTTGTTACTATGGAGGGGGATTATGAAAATCTTTCTGTTGAGTTATGTGGTGGTACTCATGTGAGTAGAACTGGTGATATTGGGTATTTCAAAATTGTAAACGAATCTGCTTTAGCTGCAGGGGTTAGGAGAATAGAAGCTGTTACAGGTTATTTGGCTGAATTACAAGCAGTGGAAAATCTTTATAGGTTACAAGATTTAGCTCATAGTTTGAAATCACCATTAAATGATGTTGAAAATAAGGTAACATCACTTCTTGATGAGAATAAGAAAATGCAAGAAGAGATAAAAAATCTTCGTAAAAAATTAGCAACAGGTGGTTCATCTGCGGCAAATGATGTGGAAGAGATTAATGGAGTTAAATTTGTAGCTAAGGAGCTATCAGATATTCCTGCGAAAGATCTTAAAGGCATTGTTGATGAAGTCAAATCATCTATCAAATCTGGTGTAGTTGTTGTTGCTTCAAAAACTGATGGTAAGACTTCAGTTGTGGTTGGGGTAACGGAAGATATGACAGGCAAATATGATGCTGGAAAATTAATCAGAGAAGCTGGCGTTCGAGGTGGAGGGAAGGCTGGTATGGCTCAAGGTGGACTTCCAGAGACGGCAACAGTTGAAGAGATTGTTTCAACGATTAAATCTTTAATCTAAAAATTAAAAGGAGGTTTTGATACCTCCTTTTTTCTTGGGTTTTATTATTTTTTGGTTGTTGATTTGTTTTTATTTGAGGGGTAGAATATTTTTTATAAATGCTATTTTTAGGATGTTGTTTGATGAAAAAGAAAATTCTTTATATTATATTAGGTTTATTGTTGTTTATAGGTGCAACTAGTGTTGGTTATTATTGTACTGGTGATAATATTACTGAAATTGAAGTTAGTGATGTGGATGATGAGTTCTTGAAGCAATCAATTGTTAAAATGTATGAGTGTGAAACTCAGCAAAAAGAGTTTTTATCTAAAGAAGATAATTTTACTAACTCACAAATGATGAAATCAAGTTATAACCTTACAGGTTGTTATGTTTATATATTTAACAATGTGATAGATAAGTTTTATTCTAAAAGGGCAAAGGAAGTTAAAGAAAACTTCAATAACTTCCTTAAAAATAGCTATGTTATTACAAGTAATATAAATCAAGCTCATGATGATTGTCCTTGTGGAACAATTTCTAATCTTCTTTATACTTATGATACTTCTCAAATTGTAAAAAATATGCTCGTGAAATCTATCAGAACTGCTGATTTTATTCATCATAATGATTAGGAAGTCTATCAAACCAACCTCTAAAAACTTTTAATTTAGGGTTTTTTAGCTTGCAGTTTATGATATCTGTCGTAACTTAGATCTTTAAATCGTTTTCTTATGTCTTGTATATTGTATTGTTGTATTTTGCTTATGGTTTTATTTCCTATATAAGCATCTTGTTTTGCTCCTACTATTTTTTGTAATCTCATGATTGCTCTTTCAGGTCCTTGGTTGAAACCAATATTAACAACATCTTCTCTTATTCCATTAGGTAATGTGTTTATATTTCTGTATCTGTAAAAATCTTTATATGTTAAATAATCTGCTTGGGATCTTGTTAAGTTTTTAATGTCTTTGTTAGGGTATCTCTTTTTTGATATTCCAAACTTAGTTTCTCCTCCTGGATCATTAGGATTATTGATATAACCCCCCTCTAAAAATTTAAGCTTTTTGGCATCTTTTATAAATATTGTGTCTTTCTCCATTTCTTTTGCAAGATTAATGTCAACATCGTTACCATATTTTAGTTTGTAGTTTGGATTGTTGATTTTTTGCTCTTTAGGCTTTGTGATTTTATCAGCTATTAGATTATCTAGATTTCTAGTATATTTTAATTTGGAGTTTATTGCTTGTTCGGTTTCTCCTTCAGGTTTCATAATTCTATCAGCTTTAAGATTATTTTCTTTTTGAAATTTTTCAATAGCATCAAAAAGATTTTGATTGGGGATTTTGGATATATTGTCTTTAGTTTCTCCTGCTTCTGTTTGTGGTTGATAAGAGTTTAGTTTTTGGAGTTTTTTCTTGGCGCTAAAAATATCATCTTCATTTGCATTTGAGTTTTCTGCTAATGGTTGTTTTAACCAGTTTGTGATTGATTCAAACATTGTATTATTTTCCTTTTTATTTATGTAGTTGAAAGATTCCGAAATAAATTCGGAATGACGAGTTAGTGATTTATGGAGGATTTAAAATGACAAAACGGGATTAGATACACTAATCCCGTTTGAGTGATTTTAATATTACATATTTTAACTTAAAAGTCAAGGAAAATATTCCTATACCTTTTCTTGTGTTTTATGTTGAGTAATGACTTGATTTGCGGTCTTTAAGATTCTACATTATAGGGAATAGATTTGAATTGCTTCGCAATAGATCTGGATCCCCGAAATATCGAATTAATTGGATATTTCGAGGATGACAGCTTGGGGCATTTAAAGGATGGTAATTTATGAATGGAAGTCAGGATATATTAGCACAGTTAAGGGATATTCATGAGCCTGTTCAAGGGGTTTCAATATTTCCTATAGCTCCGGCTTGGTGGGGGTTATTCTTGTTATTGCTATTATTATATTTCTTAGTGAAGTTTATAATCAAAAAAATTAAGCAAAGCAAAAAAAGATATGTTCTTAAAGTTCTAAAAAATCTTGAGATAGAGAATCCTATAGAATCGGCAATTATATGTTCTAATATGTTAAGGAGAGTTTGTTTGTTGCAGTTTAAACGCTCAGAATTTGCAAAGATTTATGGTGATGAATGGGTAGAATTTTTAAATGATAAATCAGAAAAAATTAAATTCCAAGAACAAGCAAAATCACTTTTAATTGATGCTCCTTATATTCAAAAAGAAACTAAAAAATATTCAAAAGAAGATGCAGAAGAGTTGAAAATTTTGACTATTAAATGGGTTGAGGGGAGAGCATTTTGATTAGTTTTGAATTTGAATTCATATATGCCTTGTTGCTTTTGCCTGTTCCGATTTTGGTGAGGAAGTTTTTGCCAGAGGTTAAGAATATTTATGGGGATGCGATAAGTTTTCCTTTGATCTCGATGGTAAAAGAAGCTGATAAGAAGACTTATAAAAGTTCTAATAGTATAAAATCTAAAAATAAATGGATGATGGTTTTATTATCAATTGTTTGGTTGTTGTTAGTGGTGGCTTTTGCCAGACCGCAATATGTTGGCGATGCTTCTAAAGTGAAAAAAGATGGTCGAGATATTATGCTGGTTTTGGATTTGTCTGAATCTATGCTGACTGCTGATTTTGCCTATAATGGGCAGAGGATTGATAGGTTAACTGCAGTTAAATTGGTGGCTAATGATTTTATTGATAAACGAATCAATGATAGAATCGGTTTGGTGTTGTTTGGTTCGCGTTCATATCTACAATCGCCACTTACTTTTGATCATGATAGTGTGAAAAATATCATTATGGACATGGACGCTGGTTTTGCAGGAAGAAAGACTGCAATTGGCGATGCTATGGCGATGTCGGTTAAATATATCAAAGATATTGATGAGAAAGGTCGAGTGGTTATTTTGCTGACTGATGGGGTGAGTAATTATGGGAAATTTACCCCTGAAAAATCATTAAAATTAGCAGTAGATGAGCGAGTTAAATTTTATACTATTGGAGTTGGTGCTACCGAGATGAGAGTTAAATCTTTCTTTGGAACAAAAGTTATTAATCCATCGCAAGATTTGGATGAGCAGACATTAAAAAGAATAGCTGATGAGACAGGAGGGGATTATTATAGGGCTCAGGATTTATCAGAGCTAAAAGGAATTTATGATAAAATTGATGAGTTAGAAGCTGTTAGTTCTGAAGAAAATGAAATTAGACCTAAAAAAGAGTTGTTTTATATTCCTTTAATGATTGCTATGGGAATAGTGTTTTTAATGTTTTTAATAAATGCAGTGCATAGAAAGAGAGTATTAGGTTAATGGATATATTGGGTTTACATATTATCAGGCCTTATTTCTTATTACTGATTATTCCAGTGATATTAATCTTTTTATATGCGATAAAATCTGGGAAGATTAGTTCTAGTTGGCAGAAGATTTGTGATGATCATTTGCTGAAATATCTATCAGTAAAATCTGCAAAAGGGAATCGAAAAATGATTTCTGTTTGGGGATTGATTGCGGCTTTATTTGCGGTTTTTGCCTTGACAGGAATGGCTATAAACAAAATTCCAGTTAGTAGTTTTTCTAAAACAAACCCAACATTAATTGCTCTTAATGTTTCATCAAAAATGAATGTGAAAGACTTTTCTCCTAATCGTTTACAAAGGGCTAAATTTGAGATAATTGATTTTACAAAAATGCTTGCTGAAAAAGGTGAGTTTGAGCTTGGATTGATGGTGTTTTCTGATGAGCCTTATATGATTACTCCGATGAGTGATGATGAAAAATTGATAGAAAATATTATATCGCAAATTGATTTTACTATTATGCCAAGTGATGGAATTAGAATTGATAGGGTGATTGATAGTGCGATAGAGGTTTTTGAAAATAATGGGCTTAGTTATGGTAGATTGATAATTATTACTCCTGAAAAGGGACAAAAATTTGATAAGGCTTTGGCAAAAGCAAAAGAATTTTATGGCAAGTATAAATCTAAAATTTATGTGATGGGAATGTCTACAAAAGATGGTGCTCCTGTGATGAGAATGCCTCATCTTAGATCTAGTGGTGATGGTGAAATAAAGGTTAGTAGATTAGACGCCGATGCTCTTAATAGAATCGCTAAAAATGGTGGTGGTGAGTTTGTTAAGGTTATGAGTGATGATAGTGATTGGGGAAAAATTTTAGATGATGGTGATCGTTTATTAGATGGCAATATGATGAAAGAGATGAAACAAACTGCTTGTGACTCTTCCAAACTTAATATCCAGTCGGACTCAATTGGGATGCTCCATGCTGATTTAAAAAAACTGACTTACAAATATTATATGGGAATAAAAGGTTTTTGTACTGCAGAACAAATACCGGAACTCAATAATATTTTCGAGCAATTTTTTAATACAGGTGGACACCACCATGGACATGGTCAAGGAAACCAGCGGCAAGGACTACGCCGTAAGGGTCAGGGCTATGGCTTTGGCCGAGGACGCAATCATACAAACAATGATTCAATCAATTAAACTTTTTAAAAATTTAAACATGAAAACAAGAATTATAATTTCAGCTATTGCATTATTTTCTTTAGTATTTGTTGGTAATGCACAAACAACTTCCGAAACTACTACTCAAAACTCTACCCAGCANNATGATGAAAGAGATGAAAAATAAAATGGATCAGTGGGATGATTTTGGCTTTTGGCTTTTGATTATTCCGATTATTTATGTGGCTGGTTTGTTTAGGAGAGGTTTCTTTATCATATTTTTTGTGTTTTCTTTTGGAAGTTATTTTGGGGAAATCGGTAATGTTTGGGCCGGGAATCTAAAAGATATGTTTTTAAACGATAATCAAAGAGCTTTAAATGATTATCAAAAAGGTGATTTTGAATCGGCAATTGTTAAATTTGATGATGATAATTGGAGAGCTGCTACTAGTTATCGTTTGAAAGATTTTAAGACGTCTATTGTTGAATTTGAAAACTTGGAACAATATTATAATATGGGTAATGCACTTGCTTTTAGTGGTGATATTAAGGGTGCAATTAAGGCTTATGAAAAAGAATTAGAAATTAACCCTGAAAATGAGGATGCGAAGTTTAATAAAGAATTATTAGAGAAAATGCAAAATCAAGGTGGTTCTGATAATCAAGAGCAGCAAAATCAATCGTCAGAAAATGAAAGACAAGATGATAAGGAGCAGCAAAGTAAGAATCAGGAAAGTCAAAAACAAAACCAAAGTCAGGCTGATGGAGAAGAAAATCAGGAAAATAAAAAAGATGAGATGAGTAATGGTTTTGATAATGAGAAACAAGAAGAAAAGAAAGCTAGTGAAAAAGAAGAGCAAGTAGAAGTTGAAACAATGAGTAAAGATGAGCTGGAAGAAAAGATTGCAAAAGAGCAGATTTATAGAGAAATTCCAGAAGATAATGCAGGATTACTCAGAGCTTTTATTAGAAAGAGATACTTAATGGAGCGTTATAATGAAAAATAGAAATTTATTTTTTAGTTTAGTTGTTTTTTCAATGTTTTTTGCAAGTGGGGTATTTGCAAAAAGTTTAGAAGCTGATGTTAGTACAAATAAGTTAGCAATGGGTGATAGCTTAGTGCTTAATATTGAATATAGAGGTAATGCTAATGATAAGGGAGAGCCAGATTTTTCTCTATTAAATCAGGATTTTGAAACTTATTCTGTGCAGAGGTCTTTTAAAACTAATATTATCAATGGAACAGTTGAAAGTGGGAAATCTTGGAAGGTTTTGCTTAGCCCTGTTGTGAAAGGAAAATTACAAATTCCATCATTTGAGGTTAATGGGGTAAAGTCTGCTCCGATTGCAATTGAGGTTTTGGCACAGGGAAGTAATATTAAAATTGATAAAAGTCCTGATTATTTTATGGAAACAAAAATAGATAAATATAACCCTTATGTGCAAGAAGAGATCATTTTAACACTTAATTTGATTGAGAAAGTAGGGCTTGCTAGTGATGGGTTATCTTATGATGATAGTGATGATTGGAAGATAGAAGTTTTATCAGAGCCTAAGGTTTCTTCTAAGAGAATTAAGGGTGAGCGATATAGAGATATTGAATATAAATTTGCGATATTCCCTCAAAGAAGTGGAAAACTGACTACTCCTAAAATTGTTTTTAGAGCTGAGTATTTAGTTGAGAGTGATGAGATTAAAAAAGGTGATCCTTTCTTTGATGTGTTTGATAGTTTTGGTTTTGGTAATGGAAGATCAATTCATAAATTTCCAGATATGATGGCGGATAGAAGAATTGTAAATTTAGAGGCGGATATAAAAGAGATAGAAGTGAAAGAGATTGCTGATGGTTATGATGATAATTGGTGGTTGCCTGCAAAAAATGTTGATATTTATGAGGTTTGGAATCCGAAGGATAAGAAGTTTGTAACAGGTGAGGCCGTTAGTCGTAATATTGTAATAAAAGCAGAAGGTGTGCATTCATCTGCATTGCCAGATGTAGATTTTGGTGATGTGAAATATATGAAACAATATCCTGAAAACCCAGAAGTTGATAATATAACAAGTGGGAGTGGTATTGTTGCAATCAAATCGGTTAATAATGTTTATATTCCTAATGATTACGGAAAGACTAAAATTTCTGCAATTGAGATTAAATGGTGGGATGTTGATGAAGATAAAATGAAAGTTGCTAGGGTTGATAGTCAGAAAATTAGAATTGTAAAAGGTGATGTTGAGAATTTTGAAAAAGAAGTAAGAAATGGTATTGAAGTAGAAGAGTTAGAGAATCTTGCTCCTTATGTAGAAGATAAGATAGATGAAGATAAATTTGAGATTGATAATTATATTATATTTATTGTGTTTGTCTTCGGGCTTTTGGGGGGATTATTTGTTGCTAAGATATTTGGTAATAAGAAATCTTATCAAGATGTGGAATATAAGGATATGAAAAATTTAGATGATAAGATTAGACAGGCTTGTAAAAGTAATGATGTTAAAATGGTTGAGAATTTTCTAACATTATGGATGCAGAAAAATTACAAAGGGGTTAAAAATTTAGAAGATTTAGCAAAGAAATTAAAAGATGAAGATTTTTCTTTTAGTATTTTGGAAATTAATAATATAATCTATGGTAAAGATGATAAAGAATGGGATGGTAAGGAATTTTATCAGACATTTAAGAATATTTCTAAATTTAAGAATAGTAAGAAGAAAAGTAAAAAAGATAAGATTGATGATTTATATTAGGAAGTAAGAGTTAGTTGATGGTAAGTAAGATAATTAGTTCGGGACTGTTTAAAAGATATGCTATTAGATTATTGTCTATAAGTGCGATAATTTATATAGCTGTATTTTTAATAGGTATTAGTCAGATATATAGTTATTATATCAATTCTCTTAATGAGGCTGGTGAAGAGTTGGTTGTGGATATTGAAAAAGAAGTGAGAGAAAAGGGGATGATTCATCGTCTTGCTTCGATTAAATCTATTTTGGAGCAATCAAGATTTTATAATAAGAATATTATCAATATTGATATATATAGTGCTACTAATCCTAAAATTTTATTTTCTACTAAGCAATATTTGGATGTTAAGAATGTTCCTCAATTACTGATTGATTATGTTCATGAGGATGTCGATAATAAGATATTGAAGAAGAATGATTCATATTTATTGTTAAGAAGAGTTTGTAATCCGATTGATGATGTGATTGGGGTTTTGTTTATAGAATATGACAATAGTAAGTTTTTAGAGAAGAAGCATAAATTTGCAGCTTTATTAGCGGTGAAGATATTGGGGCTTTTTGTAGTTAGTTTGGTTATTTTATATGGGACACTTTGTTACATTTTATTATTTCGTCGTAAAAATATAGATAATGAAGAGAGAAAAGCAAAAGGTGTGGCTTTTTCTAAGGCTCAGTTGTTTAGATTGAAAAAGTTTATGAATGGGGTCTTTTTATTGTGCTTTATATGTGTTGAGGGATATATAGTTTTATTATCATATAAAGATCTTAAAAGAATAGAATTTGATGCCTTTGTTGAAACTGTTAGTGCTAGCTCATTAATTATTAAAAGTAAAACAGAAAAGTTAGTTAAATATGTTGATGATATTTCCTATATTTCTGGTGGGGGTGAGATATTAGAGAAATATTTAGATAATTATAAATTTGTGAGATATGCAATTATTACGGATATTAATGGGATGATTATTTCGGATATGGGTGATGTTGATGGAGCTTTTGTTGAAGATGAGAATAATAAAACAAGACTAAGAGATGGATATAAAAATATAGCTGTTGCGATTAGAAATAATAATTCGGATATTGTGGGATGGTTACAGATAGGAGCTGCTTATGATTTCTAGAATTTATAAGATGTTGATGTTGGCTTTATTGTTGGTTTTTCCTTTTGGGGTAAAAGCTGAGATTTCTAATACATATAATATATATATGGCTTTGTGGAATGGTTGTGATGATGCTTGTATTGGATTTCAGGAGTATTTGGTTAAAAGGGGTGTAAAGGCTGAATTCATTTTAAGAGATGCTAAGCGAGATGTAAAAAGTTTTGAGAAATTTATTGATGAAGTAGAAAATAGCGATGTTGATCTGGTTGTGACTTGGGGAACAGTTTCGGCTATAGCAATGTTTGGTAATCATAATGATTGTACTATTGGGAATTATATTACAGATGTGCCTGGGGTCTTTATGGTAGTATCGCAACCAGTAGAAGTTGGGTTGGTGAAGTCAGAGTTATCATCTGAGAGAAATATAACAGGAGTGATTAATATTCCAAATATTGAAACTCAAATTACCAAGGCTTATTCTTATATTCCATTTAAAAAATTAGGGGTAGTCTATAATCCACTAGAGCAAAACTCAATTGTTAATATTGATGCTCTTAGAAATGTTGCGAAACTAAAAGACTTTACCTTAGTTGAAGAAGAGGTGGTGGTGAATGATAAAGGTGAGCCAATGGCAGATAGTCTTGAATATCTCGTATATAAACTAGCAGAGCGTGGAGCTGATATGATTTATATTGGGGTTGATGCTTTTGTGAATGATAATATAGAAATAGTATCAAAAGCAGCATTAAAGAGAAATATTCCTTTATTTTCGGTAGCAGAGAAGAATGTGAAATCTTCTAAGGCTCTTTATAGTGTATCGCACCATTATTATAATATAGGGCAATTAGCAGCTAAAAAAGCCTATAAAATACTCGTAAAAGATATAAATCCTCGAGAGATTAGAATAGATAGTCCGAAAACTCCATCCATGATAATAAATATGAAATGGGCTAAGAAATTAGGACTATTTCCACCAATAGAATTATTAAGTACTGCAAATTTGATTGATTAATTATCTAGAAATATGACCAATTGCTGGGGCCGTTTTTTTAGGTAATTTAGGTTGGTTTATGTGATAAGTCTTAGAGTTGTTAGTAGAAACATCATAGGCTATTCTAGGGCTTATTGTTTTACCATCAGGTGTGGTAACAGTTCCGTTCTTATAAATAACAGTTTCAAAAATTTGTTGATTGTCAAATCTGGACTTAACCTCGTTACAAGGCATTAACTTGCTGTTGATTTGTTTTGTATAAGAATTAGCCTTAGCAGTGTTATATGCTATAATACCTTTATTTTCTTGTTTCTGACTAGTTGCTTTAGCTCGAAGTATAGCCGCAGAAATCATCTCAAAAGTCTCAAATTTAGAGGCCTTACAAGCAAGACCAATACCAGCCATAGTGCCAAGTTCTTCCATTTCATCTACATAAGAGGCCTCAGCATTAAAAGAAATACATAAAGAAATACAAAATAAAGCAATAAATTTTTTCATATCTAGTCCATTAATGATTGTTTTTAAGCATTATATATCCAAAAAAACTATATCTCAATAGCAGTTATTATTGTTTTTATAACAAATTTTGAAAATATTAATTGACAAATAAGCTGAGAAAGATTAAACATAGGCAAACATTTGATGAAAATAAAGAAAATAGGATAAAGAAAATGAAAGTAGCATCATCATTAAAAACATTAAAAAATCGTAGCAAAGACTGCAAAATCGTTCGTAGAAAAGGTAGAGTTTTTGTTATAAATAAGAAGAACCCAAAATTTAAAGCAGTTCAAGGATAGATTTTTTTGAGTGACTTTGTTGTCGTTTAATTATCTCATGTAGGTAGCTACATATTGTAATTAAACTCCTAAAATTCATCTCAAAAAAAAGAGCTAGAATATAAGTTTACAAAGAGCACTCTTTTAAGAGTGTTTTTTGTTGTCTGATGGTTACTAATAGTCGCAAACAACCTTCTAACTCATTAAAAAATTTTCTCATTTAAAAGAAGTTTATGAGAGTATCCATTTTTGGGTGCTTTTTTTGTTGTTTGGTGAAAAAAGAGGCTGTTAGAGCCTCTTTTTATATATTAGTTAAAGGCTATACAGTTACAATTCTTAGATTATTTGTAATACCTTCAATATTTAATGGAAAGCCAGAAGTTACGACCAGTTTATCACCTTTTTTAGCAAGTCGGTGTTTTTTTGCAAATTCTATAGCATTTTGCTCTACTTTTTCAAAATCAGAGAAGTCTTTAACTACAAAACTTTGAACACCCCACAGAAGTGATAATTGTCTAGCAGTTTTAATACAAGGAGTTAGTGCCATAATCGGTAAGCATGGACGTTCTCTGGTAGCGTTAAGGGTAGTGGTCCCAGAAGTTGTAAAGGTTACAATTGCAGCTGCATCTAATGTTTGTGCAACTTGTCTTGCAGCACTAGTAATAGCACAACTTTCTGCGCTTTTACTCTTAGGTCTGGTTGCTTCCATAAGAAGTTTATGTTGTTTGTTGGTTTCAACTTCGCTAATGATTTTATCCATAGTCTTAACGACAAGTACAGGGTGAGCTCCAACAGCAGTTTCTCCTGATAACATAACCGTGTCAACACCTTCATAAACAGCATTAGCAACATCAGATACTTCTGCTCTAGTTGGAAAAGCATTAGTTATCATTGATTCTAACATTTGAGTTGCAACAATGACAGGCTTACCCCTAGCTCTACAAATTTTGATAATTCGTTTTTGTAATACAGGAACTGTTTGAATAGGACATTCAACACCTAAATCACCCCTAGCAATCATAATTGCATCAGATAAATCTGCAATTTCTTTGATATTATCAACCGCATTTGGTTTTTCAATCTTACAAATAAGCTTAGCTCTTTCTTTAATTAATTTTTTAGCCATTTTTACATCATCTGCAGTTTGAACAAAAGATAGTGCAACCCAATCAACTCCAAGGCTTAATGCAAATTCTAAATCCTCCTTATCCTTTTTAGTTAAAGCAGAAATAGGTAAAGTAACATCAGGAACATTTACGCCCTTTTTATCTGATAATTCAGTTCCTTCAATCACTTCACAAACAGCATTTTTTTTAGAGCATTTTTTAATTAATAACTTAACATTACCATCATTTAATAATAAATGAGTCTTAGGTTTCATCGCTGCAAAAATTTCTTTATGAGGTAAGCAAACTCTAGTCTCATCGCCAAGTTTATTATCCATATCAAGTTTAAATTCTTGCCCCTTCTTAAGTTTGATTTTTCCATCCTTAAATTGACCAATTCTAAGCTTTGGCCCTTGAAGATCAGCAAGAATAGCAATATTCATTTGTTTTTCATCAGCGATTTCTCTTATATATTCTAATCTTTGTTGATGTTCTGCATATTCACCATGACTAAAATTAAGTCTAAAAGCATCTGCTCCAGCCTCAACAAGTCTCTCAATAGTCCTCTTGTCAGATGTCGCAGGACCTAATGTTGATAAAATTTTTGCATAACTCGTATGAACCATATTGAAATTCCATTCTTTAAAGTTTATAAACTATTTTAATATATATAGTAATCATATAAACAAACAATTAAGAAAAGGAAAGAAAAAAATGACAGAAGTTGGTGGAATTGCAGCCGATCAATTAAACTCAATCGTTGAAAGAATCGAACGACTAGAAGAAGAGAAAGCAAACATAGCCAGTGATATTAGAGATATCTATGCCGAAGCTAAAAGTAATGGTTTCGATGCAAAAACCCTAAGAACAGTCGTAAAACTTAGAAAAATGGATGCAACAGATCGTGATGAGCAAGAGTATATGTTGGATCTCTACAAAAAAGCCCTTAACTTGTGATTCTATGGTCACCTAATACAGAATTTTTGAATAAACCAAAACTCACCTATGAATTGCTAGGCTCAAGTTTTGGATTTTCTTAATTCTTATTATCTATCTCATATAATCAAAAATTATAAATCTACTGCATTTTATAACTAAAGATTTTGTGGTAGAGGTGTTGGTAGTAGAATTTGAAATATAAAAAAAAAGTCGGTTTTGCCGACTTTTTTGTGTATAGGGGTTATATTTTGAGTGTAGGTAAACTATATTATCATTATATTATATTGTATTGTTAGTTTTTGAAGGAAGAGATAAATATGAAGATTGCAGTTGTTAAAGAGACAAAAACTGGGGAAGCTCGAGTTGCTAGTGTTCCAGAGGTTGTGAAGAAATTTGTAAATTATGGTTTTGAAGTTTTAATTGAAAAAGATGCAGGTGTTTTATCTGGAATATCAAATAAAGATTATGAATTAGTTGGGGCTAAAATTGTTTCAAGAGCGGATATTTTAAAAAATGCTGATATGTTATTATCTCTTTGGTCGATAGATGAAAAAGAAGTTAAAAAACTACAAAAATCTTGTGTGCATTTATGTAATGCAGAAATATTTGCAAATGAAAAAATTGCTAAAATTTATGCTGATAATGAAATTGACTTAATTGCGATGGAAATGATGCCTCGTATTTCTCGTGCACAGTCATCAGACATTTTATCTTCTCAATCAAATCTTGCAGGATATAGAGCTGTTATTGATGCTATTTATCATTTTAATAAAGCAATACCTATGATGATGACTGCAGCAGGTACTGTTGCTCCTGCTAGGGTTTTGATTATGGGAGCTGGGGTTGCAGGTCTGCAAGCAATTGCAACAGCTAAAAGACTAGGTGCAGTTGTATATGCCTTTGACGTTAGAGCTGCTGTGAAAGAGCAAGTTGAATCGTTAGGTGGGCGGTTTGTAGAAGTTGAAAATATGGATGGTGATGGTGAAACCAAAGCTGGATATGCTAAGGAAATGTCAGAAGAATATAAAAAGAAACAAGCAGAAAAAATTGCAGAAGAAGTTGCAAAAGCTGATATTGTTATTACAACTGCTTTAATTCCTGGTAAACCAGCACCAAGGCTTATTACAAAAGAGATGGTGAAAACTATGAAAGCTGGTTCAGTGTTAGTTGATATGGCAGTTGCAAATGGTGGAAATATTGAAGGCAGTAAGCTAGAAAAAATAGTTGAAACTGATGGTGTTAAAATAATTTCTGGTGATAATTTAGCTACTAAAGTTTCTCAAGATTCAAGCAAATTATATGCGAAAAATATTCTTAATTTTGTAA
Source organism: Alphaproteobacteria bacterium UBA5343 (assembly GCA_002410125.1). GTDB lineage: Bacteria > Pseudomonadota > Alphaproteobacteria > RF32 > UBA5343 > UBA5343. Next base: position 8,101 of record DHQH01000032.1, on the reverse strand, counting down.
CTCCTTTTATTAGTAAAGAAGGTGAGTTAATTAATTTTGATTTTGAAGATGAGTTAGTAAAAGGAACTGTTATCTCTTGGGGAGGGCAATTAATTGCCTCTTAATTTTTCATTGTGCTATAAATTGAGATAATAGAAGTGAAAGTATAGTTTATAAATTAGTTACTAGATTGTCACGGGCTAAAACCCTAGTAATGACAAAAAGGAAAGGGAGTGTTGAGAGTGAATAATTCTGAAGTTATGTTAGACGATGCGATGAAGTTGGCTGATGAAGCTAATAGAATCGCTGAACAGGCTATAATTATGGCTAATAATGGTGGTGTGATTGGTGGTGATTTTTGGATGCTAGTTACTGTGTTTATTTTAGCTTGTTTTGTCGGTTATTTTGTGGTGTGGAGAGTTACTCCTGCACTTCATTCGCCTTTAATGAGCGTTTCTAATGCTATTTCTGGAGTAGTTATTGTTGGAGCAATATTATCAGCGGGTGTGATTGGTGATAATGCAATTTCTAAATGGCTTGGTTTTGCTGCAGTGATGCTTGCTTCAATTAATATTTTTGGCGGATTTGTGGTTTCACAAAGAATGCTGGCAATGTTTAAGAAAAAGGAGAAAAAATGATGAGTACTTTAATGTCTTTTGCTTATTTATTAGCTAGTATTTTATTTATTTTATCTATTAGAGGTCTTTCAACTCCAGAAACCGCAAGGCAAGGGAATGTTTTGGGGGCTGTTGGTATGTTAGTAGCT
>DHQH01000032.1:0-7206 GCA_002410125.1 Alphaproteobacteria bacterium UBA5343 | reverse complement strand
GCTGTTGGTATGTTAGTAGCTGTGGCTACAACTTGTTTTATGCCAGGGGTTGGAGATTATATATTTATTTTAATTGCAATCTTAATTGGAGCAATTGTTGGTACTATTTCTGCCTTGAAGGTGAAAATGACTTCATTGCCACAAATGGTGGCTGCATTTAATGGTTTTGGTGGTTTAGCTGCGGTTGGAATTTCAACAGCAGAAGCTCTTAGTAATGGTGGGACTAATACTCCAATTGAAACAGTATTAGGTTTAGTTATCGGTGCGATTGCTTTTTCTGGTTCTGTGATTGCTTTCTTAAAACTAAATGGAAATATGAAAGCGAATCCAATTACCTTTAAAGGGCAGCATTTATTTAATCTCTTAGTAGTTTTAGCAATTGTTTATTTTTCTTATATGTTTGTAATAGGATTAAATGTTGTTGATTTTTATGTTCTAATTAGTCTTGCAGTCTTTGTTGGCTTTATGCTGATTATTCCAATTGGTGGAGCAGATATGCCTGTGGTTATTTCAGTGCTTAATTCTTATTCTGGCTGGGCAGCTGCTGCTGTTGGTTTTGCTATTAGTAACAATTTGCTTATCATAACAGGTGCTTTAGTTGGGGCAAGTGGTGCAATCCTATCTTATATTATGTGTAAAGGTATGAATAGATCTCTTACGAATGTTATGCTTGGTGGTTTTGGCAGTGCTGATGCTTCATCTAGTGTTGTTGGAGCTAATGGAGAGAAGAAACCTGCTAAATCAGGTAGTCCAGAAGATGCTAGTTTTATTATGAAAAATGCAAGTAAAGTTATTATAGTTCCTGGGTATGGTATGGCTGTTGCTCAAGCTCAGCATGTAGTCAGAGAAATGGCTGATTCTTTGAAATCTGAAGGTGTAGAAGTTAAATATGCTATTCACCCAGTAGCAGGTCGTATGCCTGGACATATGAATGTGTTGTTAGCAGAAGCAAATGTTCCTTATGAAGAAGTGTTTGAGTTAGAAGATATTAATCGTGAATTTGCAACAGCAGATGTGGTCTATGTAATCGGTGCTAATGATGTAACAAATCCGTTAGCGAAAACCGATAGCACAAGTCCAATATATGGTATGCCAATTTTAGATGTGGAAAATGCAAAAACAGTATTCTTCGTAAAAAGGTCATTATCTGCAGGATATGCAGGGGTTGATAATCCACTGTTTTATGGAGAAAATACTATGATGTTGTTTGGTGATGCAAAAAAAATGACCGAACAAATTATATCGGCATTTTAGCTAAATCGCATCAATTTTAAGAAAAGAAAAACACACCTAAGAATTACTAGGCTCAAGTTCTTCTTTTCTTAAAATCAATCACCTTATCTAAAAATCCATCAATTATAAGAGAGGCTTAAACCGTATATATGTCCAAAATTGATATGATTTGATAGTCTCGTCTTTTTATTCACATAGCACCTTATTAATATTCTTTTGTATAGTTTATACGAATCGTTATAATGTAGAACTTTTGTATTTATTCAGTCTTAGCTAATATTTTTAACTATATGTTTTTTATGAAAAGAGTATTGATTTATTATAAACCTTTAGTTATATTACACGAAAATTTTATAAATTTTACCTATAGACAAAATAGTAAAAATGTGATATTTTGTATTTGATTTTGTCTAAAACAATTTTTTATTTAGGAGATTATAATAAATGACTAAGGCACCTAATAGAGTTCAAAGAAATACATTAACAGAATTATTAACAAGACTAAAAGTACCATATAAAACAATTTCAGGATCTAAAAAGATTAAAGATAGTACAAAAGCTAAAGGATATCGTACTGAAACAACTGTTTTATTTCTTGTTGATGGTGATTTACATATTACAGGTGATGATTTAATAAATAATAAGGTAAAAAACAAGAAAAGTGGTAATAAAATTCCTTTACCTTCTCTAACTTCATTAAAAGTTACTGGTGATGTTTGTATTTCAGATATGGCTCATGCTAATGGTGGTTTTAAACCTCCTTCTTATATAGGAGGGGATTGCAAGATAACAGATAATAAGAATCATCACTTGTCTGATATAAAATTTAATTATATTGGTGGTGATTTAATTATGGAAAGAAATTCAGCTATTTCTAAGGTTAATATTCAAGTGAATGAGGTTAATGATATTGCAATAGAAGAAAACTCAGATCTTGCAACTGTTAAAGTACAGGGACATGATAAAAAATCAAAAGTATATGGTGATATCTTTATGCAGAACGATAAGTTAACAGATGTTGAGTTAAGAGATATACAAGCTAGAGGTGATGTTGATTTGGCCAATAAAGGATTGGATGCTGATGATGAGGCATCAAATGATGATATATCATTTATTGCTAAGGGCACATTTATTAGTGGTTGGGTAACTTTAAATAGTACGGTGCTTCCTAAGAAGGGTAATTATGTTAAATCATTGCCAGCACATGCTTTACATGCAAAAAAACATTATGGACAAGCAATTTAATATTTTATAAAAACAAAAAAAAGAGCTGTTTGAGGTTATCTCAAGCGGCTTTTTTTATGTTGCATATTTATGATGTAAATGGATAGTTCTTCTTTGGATTGGGTTCGTATCGCTAGTTTGTCACCCCCTATAGGAAAACGATACGGGAAAAAGTTGAAAATTTAATTAGATAAATATATTTTGAGCTATCAATTCGATAGCCCAAATACTAAAAGCCTTCTGTATCTAATCTTTTTCTTAATTGTTTTCTAGATCTTCTTACAGCTTCAGCTTTTCTTCTAGCTTTTGCTTCAGATGGTTTTTCATGAAATCTTCTTAGTTTCATTTCTCTGAATAAACCTTCTCTTTGCATTTTCTTTTTTAAGATTTTTAATGCTTGATCTACATTATTTGAATTTACGGTTACTTGTACCATGTAAATTACCTCATTTCATATTGTTTATATTATTAAAAAAACACTAGCATTTTCGCTAGCATTGCACTTCTTTAGCATAATTTTTTGGAAAAGTGAAGATAAAACTATATTTTTTTTAATTTTTTTGTTAAATTTATTGTAATGCTATGAAATTTGGGGGGAAAATGGTCGATAATATATATAGTGATAATCTTTTTGTTAGTTCTGTTGGTGGATATGGTAAGAGAAAAAGAGAGCATAATCCTAAAAATAATGAAGAGGCAGAAGAACAAGCACAATCTCCTTATGATAATCATCTAAAATCTTCTCCAATTGATGTGGATGATGATATTTCAGCTATTAATAATTCTGATTTGAGTGAAGATAATAAGAAAATCTTCACAGAAATAATGTCACAGAATAGATCTATGGCAAATCAGCTAAGGATTGCAGAAAAAAGAATTAAATATTTAGAAGATAGAATTGATAATGATTCGTATCTCCCAATACTTAGTAAAGAAGGCTTGATTAGAAAGCTCGATAAACGTCTTGATAAAGCAAAGATGAATGATACAACTGGTACTATTCTTTATTTCTGGGTGTTTTCTTGTGATCGAGTGAGACGAAACTATGGATATGATGCTGCAAATAAGATGATGAGATTCGTGGTAGAAAAATTTGTTGAGTTTTCTTCTGATGAGGCAGTTATTGGTAGGTTTAATGATTTTGGCATTGTAAAGATACTACCATTTAGAGTAGGAGAAGATGTTGAAGACTTTTGTAAAATCATGAAGAAAAGGATAGAAGGGCTTAATTTTGTTTATGAAGATAGTTTGATAAATATTGATATTAGATATGGTATTGCAGAATATGGTCCAAAAACTGATAATTCTTATAAATTAATAAGAATCGCTGATAGTAATATGTTAAAAAAGTTAAAATCTACAAATTAAGCAATAATATCAGGGATTAAAGAGGATTCTATTTTTTGAATTTGATCTTTTAGATTGAGCTTTTTCTTCTTTAATCTTTGAACTTTAATGAAGTCACAAGGGCTCTCTCCTAGCATATCAGCGATAATGTTATCTAGGTCTTTATGCTCAGTTCTGAGCTCAATTAATTGTTTTCTAATGGTTTTAATGGTTTTACTATCCATTGTAAAATTCCCTAAAGTGACTTTTTTTAATAAATTAAATTTTTATGTAGAAATTTAATATTAAAAATAGTAAACAGTATTTAATAATTTTTCAAATGAATTTTTTATAGGAGCATTATTTTTATGGCAGATATTAAAAGAATAGGTGTACTAACAAGTGGTGGAGATTGTGCTGGGTTGAATGCAGTAATCAGTGCAGTAGTAAATAGAGCTGTTGGTAACTATGGATGGGAAGTATATGGCATATTAGATGGTACAGATGGTTTAACTCATCGCCCACTTAGATATAGAAAACTTACATTAGAAGACTTCCAAGGTCCATGGATGAGACTTGGTGGATCTATGCTTGGTTCTCTAAACACTGGTGTTAAAGAACAATCAGCAGATGAGCTTGCTAAAAATTTTGAGGAAGGTGTAAAAGAATTACAACTTGATGCAATTGTAGTAATTGGCGGTGATGGAAGTATGAAAATCGTTAGCAATTATTGCAAAAAAGCTGGTGTTAAAATGGTGGGTGTTCCAAAAACTATTGATAATGATACCCCAATTACAGAACATTCTGTTGGTTTTGCGACCGCAATTGAAGTTTGTGTTGATGCTCTTGATAGATTGCAAACAACCGCTAGCTCTCATCACAGGGCATTGATTTTAGAAGTTATGGGTAGAGATACAGGTCATTTAGCTATGCATTCAGCAATTGCAGGTGGCGCAGATGTTTGTTTAGTTCCAGAAATTCCATATGAAATTGATGGAATCGTAAATAAATTAAATACGGTTAGAAATCAAGGTAAAGATTATGCTTTAATTGTAGTTTCTGAAGGTGTAAAAACAGAAACAGGTGAGGCAATCACAAATGCTAAAAATAAAGTTGGTGAAGCAATTAATGGTGGAATTGGTAAATATCTATGTAGTGAATTAAGTGAAAAATTACCAGATTTTCAAACCAGAGTAACAACTCTAGGTCATATTCAAAGAGGTGGTATCCCTTGTGCTTTTGATAGATTAGCAGCCGCAGTATTTGGTACAAAAGCTGTAGATTTACTCGGAGAAGGTAAATCAGATAGAATGGTGGCTTGGGAAGATAAAAGTGTAATAGATGTAGATATTGATGATGTTCTCAAGGTTGGAACTGCCCATCTTAATCCAAAAGATGCGATTGTAGAAGCGGCTAGAGGGTTGGGTATCTACGTCGGAAAATAGCCCTCGTCTTTTGCACGAAATCGTATCAATTTCTATAATAAATAAAAGGACCCAAGTAGTATTTCTACTAGGGTCTTTTCTTTTTTTGAAATTAATACACCTTCGCACAAAATCCTTCAGCTATTAGTTCTCGTCTTTTTCATCACTAATCGTGGCTTTTCTTAATTAACTTCTATTGAGAAAAAATCTTTCAGCTATTAATTATTTAAATACAATTTAAAAGGGAGATGGGGAGCATCTCTCTTTTTTATTATGTGGATTATTTTTTTGATAAAGGACTCTTGAGAGATGCTTATTTGTGATTATATGTCATATGTTATGTTGTGATAGACATTACGATTTTTTCCGAATTTGCTAGATAAAAATGTAAAACAAGGTTATAATTAAAGATAGTTCAGTTGTAAATATATTATAGGGAGGAAGTTTGATGATAGAAGAAGTTAACTTAGAAATGTTAAAACTTAAGCATGCTAAACTTGAAGCCGCAATTTATGAAGAAGAGCACCATCCTTGGGTGGATTTTCTTAGGCTACACGACCTGAAAAAAGAAAAACTGAGAATAAAAGAGATTATTGAAGAACTACATTAAATTAAAAAAAATCACTTAGTACAAACTAAGTGATTTTTTTATCAAAGTAGAAATTTGTTTATTTTTTGCTAGCTTTGCTTTCAGCAATAATTACAGCTTTTTCTAAATCTTCTTCTTTACAAATACCAAGCATCACAGGGTTTCTTGGTTTGATAGTTTGGATGTTTCTGTGAGTTCTGTCTTTGATCGCATCAACTGTGTTTTTAGTTGTTCCTACTAATTTACAAATTTGACTAGTTGATAATTCTTCATGATGTTTTAATAACCAAGAAATTGCATCAGGTTTGTCTTGTCTTTTAGACATTGGAACATATTTAGCACCTTTTGATCTTGCTACTGGTTGAGGAACATCTTTTTTAACAATCATTTTTAATTCTTTAGTATCATCTTGTTCGCATTCTGTGATTTGTTCTTTAGTTAATTGTCCATTTAAGATTGGATTTAATCCAACAATGTTATTTGCTACTTCACCATCTGCAATTGCTTCTACTTCTACCAAATGTAGATTACAAAAATTTGCAATTTGAGTGAATGATAGGGTTGTGTTATCGATTAACCATACAGCAGTTGCTTTTGGCATAATTGGGGCTGTCATTTTGTTTTATTCCTTTGATTTATAGGTTATTACTCTTATTTTGATAAGAGAATAGAGGTTTTTTATAATTTTTACAAATGTTTTTTTAGATTTTTTTCTTAACTTAAATAGTCAAAAATAGTACTAGTTGTTCCTGTGCCACCATCGATGATAGACTGCATTGATAAATATCCATAAGAAAGTAGTGATGCAGCTGAATCCATAGCCATTTGTTGACCTGTATAACTAGAAGAGGTTAAGTAAGCAGATGTAGAATCTAATAAATCATCTGTGGTAGTGGTCATCTTTAATTCATAATCAGATTTATCTTCATCTTTTGATTTGATTTCTTTCATCATATATTCATGACTATGTTCATCTCCCATTTGTACTTGCATGGTGTAGAATAGGTCATCTTCTGCAAAATCATCAGCTTTTTCAATTTTGATATAATATACACCTTTTTCTGGAGGTGTATAATCTCCTCTTAATAAATCTTCATAGGCTGTTCTTTCCAAACTACCATCTTCGGCTTCACTATCAGCAAGTAAAGTTTCTCTGAAACCGTCATATTGATACAGCTTAAATTTGAGGCTTTTAGCTTTTAATTGATTGATTGTGTCTTCATATTGAAGCATTGTTTGTTCAATATCTTCTGCAATGTCTGAACCGCTTTGGGTTTCTTCTTCAACTGTTTCTTCTTCTGTATCAAATTGTTTTAAAAATTCTTCATATTTTGATAAATCTAGGAATTTTTCACCTTCCTCTTCAGCAGCTTCTAGAGCTTTGGCTTCTTCTAGTAATGCCAAATCTTC
>DHQH01000122.1:4153-4394 GCA_002410125.1 Alphaproteobacteria bacterium UBA5343 | reverse complement strand
CGAAAAAAGAAAATGAGTCAGTTTATATTCCTGTTGGAGTAAAACACCGAATCCAAAATGATAGCAACGCAAATATGGAATTTATCGAAGTACAAACTGGTGAAACACTTGATGAGGGGGATATTATTCGCTATGAGGATAGCTACGGCCGTTCATAGGCTCATCTTTTGTGTCAATTATTCATCATCTTCTACGATAACCAAAAACTCACTTATGAAGTGCTAAGCTCAAGTTTTTGATT
>DHQH01000122.1:3604-3928 GCA_002410125.1 Alphaproteobacteria bacterium UBA5343 | reverse complement strand
GCTAAGCTCAAGTTTTTGATTTCTTGAAGATAATAAATCTAGTCACAAAACCTATCACCTAAGTGTAAAACAAAAAGGGGCTGATTGGCTCCTTTTTTATTGCTTAAGCTTATTTGATGACTTTAGCGATTGTGAGGGAGTAGATATTTTCTGCTCCCTTTTGTTTTAGGGCTTTGGCGCATTCTTTTAGAGTTGAGCCTGTGGTGTAAACATCATCAATTAATAAAATTGTTTTGCCTTTTATATCTATATCTGTTTCACCCCTCACCTCAAAAGCATTTCTTACATTTTTTACCCTAGCTTTGCCGTTAAAGTTTACCTGAG
>DHQH01000122.1:1800-3435 GCA_002410125.1 Alphaproteobacteria bacterium UBA5343 | reverse complement strand
GTGCGGCGATTTCTTTTTAATATTTTATGTTTTGCAGGGATATTCGTTAGTTTAGAAATCTCATTTGCAAGTAGAGCTGATTGATTATATTTTCTAGTGATTAGCCTTGTCCAATGAAGAGGAACTGGAATTATAATATCTGGAGTTTTGATTTTTCTTTTAGTTTTCTTAAAATAATCTTCTCCTGAATTTATCATCCATTTAGCAAAGATTTTAGCCAGATTAGTTCTATCATAAAACTTAAAAGCAAAGATAAGAGATTTAATATTAGCTGAGTAATCAAAACAACTGCGATTATATTTAATGATAGGTCTTTTATCTTGCATACAAGTTGGGCAGATGGTTTTAGCTCCATTGTCAAATTCAAATGGTCTACCACAGATAAGACAATTGGGATAAGTGATGAAATCCATCTTATTAAAACAATCAGAACAAATGGCAGAATTACCATCTAATATTTTAGAACATTTGAGACATTTGTTAGGGAAGATATAGCGGATTAATCTTTGAAACATTTTTTCAATTCTTCACCAATTTCAGTAACTGTATCACAAACAATGATACCAGCATCTGATAAGGATTTTTTCTTATCTTCAACTGTTCTAATACCACCTAAAACAATATCTGATGCATAACCTACTTTATCTTTCTTGTTATAGGCTTCACCTGCTACAAAAGAGATGATTGGCTTTTGATATTCTTTTGGAAGATCTTTATAATAATTGGCTAAATCTTCTTCATATAAGCCACCTGGCTGACCGACAATGACAACGGCGTCAGTTTTATCATCATAGAAAAATAGTTTTACAATCTCTACAAAATCACTACCAATTATCATATCGTCACCGATTGCCACGACACTTGATTGTCCAAATCCAGCTGCTCCGATTTGATATACGGCTTCATAAGTTAGCGTACTAGATCTTGAGACTACTCCAATTCTACCTTCTCTATGAATATCAACTGGGTAAGTTCCAGCTGTTGCTTCTTTGGGAGTGATGACTCCTGGGCAGTTTGGCCCGATGAAATGAATGCCTGTGCCTTTGAGTTTGCTTTTAATTTTTATCATATCTTGGATTGCAATACCTTGGGTGATACAGATGATGGTTTTTAGATTAGCATCTATTGCTTCTGTAACAGCACCAACAATAAATTTGGCAGGTACGAAGATGAGCGATACGGTTGCCCCTGTTTCTTTAACAGCTTCTTTCACTGTATCAAAAACTGGCACACCAAGATGTAGTTGTCCACCTTTTCCTGGAGTTACACCTCCAACAATTTTAGTTCCGTATTTGAGAGATCTTTCAATATGAAAAGTTGCCTGAGAGCCTGTAATACCTTGGCAGATAATTTTGGTATCTTTGTTAATTAGGATAGACATTGATTAATAGCCCTCCTCTATTTTTTCAACTGCAGCAATTACAGCATCTTTAATATCGTCATAGATATAGATTGGTAAGTCTGAGTTTTTTAATATTTCTGTTGCTTGCTCTTTGTTAGTTCCTTCAAATCTAACAATGATTGGAACTGTTAATCCTAAATCTTCTGCAGCCAGCAAGATACCTTCTGCAATCAAATTACATCTATTATAACCAGCAAGAATGTTAATAATTATTGTTTCAACTTTTGGATCTT
>DHQH01000122.1:0-1589 GCA_002410125.1 Alphaproteobacteria bacterium UBA5343 | reverse complement strand
TGTTTCAACTTTTGGATCTGACATAATCAATTTGATACCGGAGGCGATTTTATCTTTATCAACTCCACCTTTAACATTTAAGAAGCAAGCGGTTTTGCTACCTTGTTGTTTGATTAGATCCATTGTGGATAAGGCCAGTCCATCGCCATTTACAATGCAGCCAATATAGCCATCTAATGAAACATAGGTAAATCCTGCCTTTTCGGCCTTTAATTCTTTTTCTGATACTTCATACTCATCATTAAGTCTTTTAGCATTGCTTTGACGATATAGAGCATTATTATCAAATTCTATTTTGGCATCAAGTGCTACAATTTCCTGTTTTTTGGTAATTGCAAATGGATTAATTTCTATCATTAGAGCATCATTTCTAATGTAAGCTTCATATACTGAATTTAAGAAATTAGTCAGTTTGGTTTTTAGTCTTTTGCTGATTTTTAGAAATTTGATAATGTCATCTATTTGCTCACTTGTAATACCTTGATTAGAATCGATGGAAACCTTCATAATTTTTTCTGGGGTTTCTTTAAATAAAGTGGTGATGTCTTGACTTTCTTCACTAGCTATCATCAAAGTTACCATAGCTGTTTTGGTATCAATAATCATAGACATATAAAATTCTTGGAGAGTTTTTGAGACTTCTTCAATATAGACACGACTGACGAATTTACCCTTTTCGTCAGTTTGAGGAGTTACAAGGTGATGTCCTAACATATTTTCGGCAACATATCTTATGTGTTTTTTGGTTCTTGCAATCTCAATACCTGTGGTGCCATTGGCTTTTTTTTCTAGGAACTTACCTTTAGATCTAGCACCTGAGTGGATTTGAGCTTTTACCATCCAAGACAATCCGCCAATTTCTTTTGCTACTCTTACTGCTTCATTTGGAGTATATGCTATTTTACCTTTGGGAACTTTAACCCCATAAGATTGTAAAATTTTCTTAGCTTGATACTCATGAATATGCATATAGTTTACCTTGAATAGCTTTTAATCTTGTCAACCATAGAGATTAGTCCGTTTCTCCTGCTTGGGCTTAAATGCTCAAAAAGACCAATCCTTCCAAATATATGTTCTATATCAATTTGTTTAATATCTTCTAAAGTTTTATTATTATATATGATTTTTATGATTGCAATTAGACCTCTTACGATAATTGCATCACTATCAGCAACAAAGCTTAGGATTGATTGATTATTTTCGTTTTTTACTTGAGGGACGAGCCATACTTGCGACTGACAACCTTTTACGATATAGGTATCATTTTTATATTTATCATCTAGGTTTTCTAAATCATTACCTAAATCGATGATATATTTATATTTATCTTCCCAATCGTCTAAAAATTCAAAATTATCAATTAACTCATTTATATCCATCGCTTATATCCTTATACTTTTTATGCGATAAATATATATGGATTAATCAAAAATATCAAACATCATTTTTGCATCTTCGGATAATCTTTCTGGAGACCAGATTGGATCCCAAACGAGTTTTACTTTTACATTACCAGCTGGTGTTAGATTTGAAATGCTTGTGGCAACATCGGTTGGTAATTGCTCTGCTACTGGACAGGCTGGAGTAGT
>DHQH01000069.1 GCA_002410125.1 Alphaproteobacteria bacterium UBA5343 | reverse complement strand
TTTAAAAAATTTTGGAAATGTTATTTGCTGTTTAAGATTTGATCTATTATTTTTTACAAACTCAGGAAGTTTTTTTTCTTCATTAGATATAGAAGTCTCTTTAGAAGTCTTATCAGTAGTCTCATTATTTTCTAAATCGGAATTTTCAATTTCACTATCTTGATTATTACAATTTTCCTGTATTGAGTTTTCCGATTTAGCTGTATCAGCTCCATAGAATTTATTTAGCATTTCATAGAAGTAATCCTCATTTATTTTATAGTAAGTTTTTCTATCTATTGTCTGCCATGTTATAACTAGAGATTTTTTTATCTTTTCTTGTATTTCTTCTGGAAACTCACCATTAACCTTATCTTTTTGTTTTATCTTGAAAGCTATATTCTTAATAGCTCCATCAAATTCATATTTAGTAAACCCTAATTGTTCACAAAATGACCTACCTTCTTTGTATGCAGTATGATTTTCAGAAGGTTCTTTAAACATAAAGAATGGCTTAGAGTCGTAATGAGTCCACCAATAAAATATTTGTTGTAGTAATATACCAGAAGTAACACTACCAGTCATTTTTGCAAAATTAGGTCTATATAATATACCTTTTTTGTCCTCTGCTAATAATTTCTTTATTATCTCTAAGCTCATGATCTTTTAGCTAGTTTTTTAAATTCGTTAACTATCTCATCTGAATAATCGAACCATTCACCATTTTTATTTATGTGAGAGAATTTTTTATGTAGGACTTTCTCTAAGTGAGACTTATTTTTTAATGCAAACATTATTGATAGCTTATCTGGGTTACTTGTCTGTAGATTTTTTATTCTATCTTTTGTATTCACACTCACACCAATTTTTAAATATTTCCTATCATTATTTATTATTAAATATAATTCTTTCCCTCTATTTGGGGCACTCTTCTTTTTAGATTTCTTTTCTTTGATATATTTATCATATCTCCTCTTATGCTCAATCTTATAATTTTCATTTGCTACTTTCAATAGGTTATTAATCCTATCTTCAATAGTTCCTTTTATACCTAATTCTTTATCATAGTAGTAATCACTCCATTTACAAAAATTACTATGTAAGCAAAATGCATCAGGCTTAATTAGATCAATATATATCACTAATAAATCATCGTACATATTAAATGAATTATCACGATACAAATTATCGTTAGACTGGAAAACCCATGCTATTGTTTGTGGGTAAAAAATACTTGATGTAAATTTGCTGTCATAGTTTTTTAATACACCTTCTTGCTTATCAAGAAATTTAGCAAAGTCAGAGTTAATTAAGTTTGATAGCTTTTCTAATTTATTCATAATTGATTTGACACAAAAAACCCACTAGGTTGCAGTCGTGGTAATGAAGGAAATAAAGGGAAAACCTCCAATGACTACACCCTAATGGGTTACTTGATATGTAAAAATATTTTACTCCTTTATTTTTTATGAAGATTAGAAGGCAGTTACCACGCTACCATCTAACTATAAAACAAATATCGGTTAAAAAAGTTTAAAAATCAAGTAAAAATTAATCTTTTTTTGAAATATTTGAGAAAGTTTTCCCATCACTTGTCATTATGTAATATAGACTATCTTCATATAATGGTGTTACTTCTATGTCATAGCAAATAAATGCATACACCTTTTCAGGTGCACATGGTTTTGATGAAAGTAATAAATGATTAAACTTTTCCTCATTACTCAACTTAGATGTAATTACATAAGAATTACCTATAACCTCATTAGATTGTAATTTCTCTGAATTTATTCTTCTTAATATAAACATGATGTATGTATTTATGTGTGTAAAAAAGTTTAAAAGTCAAGTGTTTTGTTGATTATTTTTTAAAGCTCCTCTCCATATATCCAACAATCTTTTAAAGCTTTCTCTGCTGCTGAAAATTGAAACCCACTAATACCCATATATCCAAGTAATCTATCTGTTGAGCCCTTACATTCTTTTACGGTATTTCCTTTATTTACTTCTACCTGCATAAGTTTAGCCCAAATTTCCGCATAATCAATAGCAGCGTTTGAATACGGGTCTCCTGATTGAGTTTTTCTAATTTGATTCCAAAGCTCTTTATTCCTTAGATTTATTCTTACTCCTTTGATAGTACTTTCTACATATTCCTTATCAGCTTTTTCTTTATCAATAGATTTTTGCATCTCTATTTTCATAAGCTTGTTTTCGTGGTCTCTTTTAGACTTGATTTCTTTTTTAAGCTTAGCTGAGTACTTTTTAGGATATGGCCCTACTGAATCCCAGTTCATTAAACGAGCGTTAGACATATCTTCTCTTAAATCATCTAAAATTGAATCCGGCTTAACAAATATATTTAACCCGTTAAAATTAAAGAATACATTTAAGCTTGTAACTTTTGATGCATCCAATGCCCTGTTAAATACTCTTGGTAAGTAATCGCCTAAAAATGTTTCTACTTCGAAATTGTTTTCTTTTGTTTCCATAACTTTTAATTTAATACCATTAAAACTAATCCTGTTAGTAAAGTAAGTAATGCTAGTGTTAATAATATTCCTTCTTTCATAGCTTTTAACCTATATAAAATCGCTTAGTTTATGATGTGGTTTAAAATACTCGTTTTCGAAGCAGTATCTAAAAGCCTCCAATTTAGACGCATGAGTTTTTAGGCTTTCGTTACCCAAAGAATCATTAAAAGAAATCCATTTCGGTAGCCTTGCATCTTTCTGTTTTCTAATAAATCGGCCCTTAAAAAGCCATTCGTCTTTTTCTATTTGACATTCGTCCGAAACATTAAAAAGCTCTGTAAATTCTATATCTTTTTCGAATAGAAATTTTTCGAAATTTTTAGTAATTTCTTTTACTTTTTCCAAGTGAAAAATAGCGCGTTTATAATGCCCTTTTTCGTTGTATTCTAATACCCTTGATATTTGGCATTGAATACCTGTTTCAAACAAGT